>JAPLUA010000184.1 GCA_026397855.1 Verrucomicrobiota bacterium
CCAGAACCTCCGGGAGTGGTTCATTTCACTGAGGTGCGCCAGCTCGTGGAAAACGATGTAGTCGCGGACGGATGCCGGCGTTTGGACCAGGCGCCAGTTGAGTGAAATGGTTCCGCGCCGCGAGCAGGAGCCCCAGCGGGAGCGCTGGCTGCGCACCGTCACCCGGCTCACCGCGAACCGGTGCAGGGCCGCAAGCTCGAACACCCGCGCGGGCAGCTCCCGTGCGGCCAGTTCCCGCAGGTGCAGCTCGACGGCGGGGCGAAGGTCGGCCGACAGGTCCGGGACTTGCGCGACTTCGCCGGCGAAGCAGACCGTGCCCGCTTGACCTTCGGCACCCGCCTCCAGCCGCACCGTTTCTCCGCGAAAGAGGATTTCGGTCCCGATCCCCCAGGCCTGGGGATTGCGGGGACGGGTGGCCTGCTGCGCGAGCTGCTTTTCCAGCCAGGCCGCGTTTTTCTCGGCAAAGCGCTTCGCCTCGGACGCCGATCCGCCGCGCGGGATGGCGACGCGCGCCGTGCCGTCGGGACGCAGGCGCAGCACGTAACGCCGCGCGCGGGGGTTGTGAACCAGCCAGAGCCGCACCGGCCGGTCGCCAAGGCGCAGCCAGTGTTCCTCCGGGCGGATCAGTCGCCCCAGGCCAAAGGGCAGGTCGAATTGCACGCAGCGACATATAGAGAGTTTCCGGCGAAACGCCAGCAATTGAACGCTTACTTGAGCGCCTGCGTGCGCATCTCCCATTTTTCGGGAGCTCGGACATCTTTGTCCAATCCCGTGGGATCGACCTGTTGAGAGCACGCAAACCCTGACAAGCCCACCGCAAGCCCCCATCGGATCTCCAGTGCTTTTGTTGCGTCACACCGGATAACAGGCATTAGAGCCATTTGTTACATTCCAGGGGTCCCTACATACCGCCCGGTCCCCTCAAGGCCCTGCAGCGGGCTCCAGGCGCGTTTGCGGGGCATTCCAAGCCTTCTCCCCACCCGCCGTTTTGGTCCAAACAACCCTGCCCACCCGTGTTCCGCAGTTGATCCCTCCAGCTCCCGGCAGCCGCTTTGTTACGTCACAAACCCGGGCCCGGAGGTATCGGAAGGGTGCCGCAAGCGTGTTCCAACGGTAGTGCTACGGTATTGCCCCGGTAGCACTACGGTAGCGGCCCCATGTTGATCTGATCAACATGGGGCCGCTACGGGGGCAATCTGGAGCGCCGGTGAGGCACAGCACCGGGGTCGCCGGGACGGGCTTTGGGGCAGTTTGTTACATTGTCACGCTGGACGTGCAGCCCGGGAATGTTACAAACGGCTCCAATGAGCTGCACCCGGACAGGGTGCCAGGGCGCTTGACGGATGTCCCGGGCCTTGCATGAAAACGGACGGATTTTACCTCCACAGGCAGGGTCCTGGCATCCCTCGGCTTGAGGTTAGCTGCCCTTGATCAGTTCTTCAGCAATCTGCACCGCATTGAGCGCCGCGCCCTTGAGGAGTTGGTCGCCGCTGACCCAGAAGCAGAGGCCGTTATCGAGCGCGCAATCCTTCCGGAGGCGGCCGACGGCGCAGTTGTATTTGTCCGACTGGTAAAGCGGCAGCGGATATTCGCACTTGGCCGGGTTATCCACCACGTCCAGGCCCGGGGCCTTCTTCAGCACGGCCAGCGCGGCCTCCACGGTGACCGGCTTGTCGAACTCGGCGCTGACGGCGACCGAGTGCGCCCGATAAACCGGGACGCGGACGCAGGTGACGCTCGCCCGGAACATCGGGTGATGCATGATCTTGCGGCCCTCGCCCTCCATCTTCATCTCTTCCTTCGTGTAGCCGGTCGGCAGGAAGGAATCCACGTGCGGCAGGACATTGAAAGCGATCTGGTGCGGATAGACCTCGCGCGTGACGGGCTGGCCCTTGACCACCTGGTCCACCTGGCGCTCGAGTTCGGCAATGGCCTTGGCGCCGGTGCCGGAGACCGCCTGGTAGCTGGAGGCAAAGATGCGCTTGCAGGTGAATGCCGCGTGCAGCGGGTAGAGCGCCATGAGGGTGATGGCCGTGGTGCAGTTCGGGTTGGCGATGATGCCCTTGTGCCATTTCACGTCCGACGCGTTGATCTCGGGGACAACCAGCGGGACCTTCTCGTCCATGCGGAAGGCGCTCGAATTATCAACCACCACGCAGCCCGCCTGGACGGCGATGGGGGCGTATTCCTTCGAAATGCTGCCGCCCGCGCTGAACAGCGCGATGTCTATGCCCGCGAAGGAGTCCTTCGTCAGCTCTGCCACCGTGATCTCGGCGCCGCGATACGTGAGCTTCTTGCCCACGGAGCGGGCGGAAGCGAGCAGCGTCAGCTTCCCGACCGGGAAGTTGCGTTTCTCCAGGGTCTTGATCATCTCGATGCCGACGGCTCCCGTCGCACCGACCACGGCTACATGCGGTTTGCGATTCATATAAACAGGTCAGAATATATGGGCGGCGTGGCGCCCGTGTCAATGAAGGTGTCGCCCGTTGCAATTCTCAGTAGGCGGCATCCACGCGGAAGAACAGGGTGGCATTCGTGTCCATCGGGACCACCACTTGCAGCGGGCCGTTGGTTCCGGGCAGGACGCCTTGATACGGCAGCCAGTCCATCAGGTTGGTAGAGCAGAGGGCCTGGTAGGCTACGCCGGGAATGCCATACCAGTTCAGGATATAGCTGTTAGTCTGGACCTGGGTGGTCAGTGTGGGGGCGACGGTGCTCACGGCCAGGTAGTTCTCGTTCGAGATCACACTCGTCACTCCGGAGTAGATTCGCGAGCTCGGCACGAACATGAAGCCGGCCTTCGAGGCCGCAACCGTGACGGTCCCCGCGGGCGGCAGGCCCAGCAGGTAGTTGCCGTTGGTATCCGTGGTTGTCGCCGGCACCCCGCCATCGGGCTGCAGCACGACATCGGCGACCGGCAATCCGTTGGTGTCCGTGACCGAGCCCTGGACCATAGCCCAGACGATGGAGAATGTGTTCATGTAGACATAGGCCAGTGGATGGCCATAGAGGTCCTTGACCTGGGGGCCGACGGTCAGGAAGTAGGTCCCTTGAGCGGTCTGCGGCGGGAAGCTGATTTGGAAACGGTAAGGGCTGAGCGCGGTGGAGGTGAGGCCATCCACGATCACGCTGCCCGGCGCCATGAGATTGACACCTGGGGGCACCACCGAGTACGGGTTCGCTGGGGCATCGAAGACGATCTCAGCGCTGCTGACGGCGGAGGTGAAGGTGCCAGTCGGTGAGATGGAGACCACCTGCGGAGCCGGCAGGGCCGTGCCGTAATAGACGGATCCAGTTGCGCCGGGCGACGCGCCCACCCCTCCCGCGGCTGAGACAGGACCGTTGAAGACGTTGAGGGGTGTGTAGATGGCGATGCGCCCGCCACCACCGCCACCGCCGCCGTACAATTCGCCCGCGCCGCCATCCGCTGCAATCGCGCCGGAACCGACCAGCGCCCCGGCTGTCAGCCACACGCTGCCGCCCGACCCGCCGCCGGCGTCATCCTGCGTGCCGGCATTGCCGCCGGCGCTAATCCGGCCATTCACGATTAGAGAGCCGCCTACCGTCAGGCGAATGGCCCCGCCGCCTTCGGAACCGCCGGTCGGCGTTCCCCAGCCCTGGCCGCCGCCGCTGCCCCAATCAATAGGTTGCTGCGCGGAACCATAGATCCCGCCCCCGGGCAGAACAGACGATGCGCCGCCTCCGCCACCGTAGCCGGCCCCGCTGCCAATCGAATTCGTGGACAAACCGGCTCCCGCCCCAAGGCCGGCGCGAAAGCCCGCGCCATCTACCTTCATCACCCCGCCGGCGTTAACCGTTGCGTTGCGCAGTACCACCAGTTCCAAGTTGGTTTGCGGCGGCAGACAGGTGAACGAGGCACCGGCATTGATGACGAGGTTGCTCAACAGGAGATACCGGGCGGCAGGATTTGCGACTGCCCCCCCTTTGACGGTCAGATCAAACGGCAAGAGGTAGGGGACCGAGGTGTTAGCGCCATCATGCCCGCCATTATCCGCGAGCATCTGGCCCATAACCTGGCTGTTGGCTTTGGTGTAGATGGTCCCGGCGCCGCCCCAGGCGTAGCCGCCACCGCCGTAGGCTGAGATGAGGCCCGCGAAGGCATTCACACCGTACTGGAGGGCTATACATCCGCCGCCGCCCCCACCGCCAAGCTCGTTGCCCGCACCACCGTTGGCGGAAATGGTCCCCGCCCCAACCAGGGTCCCGGCCGTCAGCCAAACGCTGCCGCCTGCCCCGCCGCCGGTGCCTTGGCTAACCCCGTCGCCGCCGTTGGCGGAGATCCGGCCGTTGACCAGGAGCGCTCCGGTCACAATCATGCGAATGGTGCCTCCACCAGCGCCACCCGGCAAGGAGGTCGAGAGGCATCCGCCGCCGCTGCCGCGCTCCAGAGGGGCGGTCACCGAGGCAAACGTCGTGCCGCCGCCCTGCGCGGGTGTCGCCCCGCCACTGGATGCCCCATGGCCGGCATGTCCGGCCCCTCCCCCGACATAGCCGGTGGAGGAGTTATAAGTGCACCCGCCGGCGTCAACACCCTGGCCGGCCTCCAGACCGGTCGCGTCGGCCAGAATGCCGCCGCCCGCCTGGACGGTGGCATTGCTCGTCACCGTTAGCGTCTCAACGCCCAGCCTGAGCCATCCGTTGGAGGCGACCAGGAGATTGCCGAAAGTTTGGATCGGCGGTGTTACCACCGCCCCGCCCATGACCGCCAGGTCTGTGGTTCCCGCCGAGGACCAGCCCGTGCTGGTGCCCGCGTGCCCACCATTGTCCACCACGATCTGGCCCCATGATTGTTTGCTGCCTTTGATGAAAATCGTGCCGGCACCTCCCCAGGCATAGCCGCCTCCGCCATAGGCGGACATCAGTCCGGAGAACGCATTTGCCGAGGTGTAAGTGATCGCGATGCGCCCGCCGCCGCCTCCGCCACCCAAGCCGTTGGCCGCGCCGCCGTTGGCGGCGATGACGCCCGAGCCGGACAGCGTTCCGACCGCCAGCGAGATGCCGCCGCCGGACCCGCCTCCAAGGCTTCCGTTCGTCGCCGCTCCTCCGGCCGCGGAAATCCTGCCATCAACGTGCAGCGTTCCCGTTACGTTCAGAGTGATGACACCGCCCCCGGCACCGCCTTGGAGAGCGGATGAATAGCTGCCTCCCCCGCTGCCGGCGGTCATTGCCGTTACGCTGCCATAAATGCTGCCGCTGCGAGCAGCCGGGGTTGTCCCACTCACCGCTCCGGAACCGCCATAACCTCCGCCGCCTCCGACATAGGTGCTCGAGGCGTAAGCACTCCCACCAGCCCCTGCTCCCTGGCCCGGCGCGTAACCGGCACCGTCAGCGATAATACCGCCACCGGCTTGGATCGTGGCGTTACTGCTTACGGTCAGCGTCGGCCCAAACCCTTGTTGGCTCGCCACCGACAGCCACCCATTCGAGGCGATGAGCAGATTCGCCAATGTCTGCGAGGCCGAGAGCGAAAGAAGAGCCCCGCCTTTCACCGTCATATCTACCGTCCCAGTGGAGCTCCAGCTTGTGTTCGTTCCGGCCTGCCCGCCGTTGTCCACCAACACAAGACCCGCGGCTTGGTTGCTGGCCTTGAGGTAAATCGTGCCGGCTCCACCTGAGGCGTAGCCGCCACCGCCGTAGGCGGACATCAGCCCGGAGAAGGCATTCGCCGAGGTATAAGTGATCGCGATGCGCCCGCCGCCGCCGCCGCCGCCGAGGCCATTGCCCGCGCCGCCGTTGGCTGAGATTACCCCGGAACCTGTCAGCGTTGCCACCGTAAGGTAGATGCTGCCGCCCGATCCGCCGCCGGCGCTCGCGTTGGTCCCGGCGATGCCCCCCGCGGAGATTCTCCCGTCAACTTGCAGCGCCCCGGTCACATTGAGCCGAATTGCTCCGCCGCCAGCGCCACCCGGAGCCTGAGGGGCGATGCCACCTCCCCCGCTGCCAACTTCCGTTGGCCCCGTCACCGAGCCATAGGGGCTGCCGCCGGCGGCCGCCGAGCCTGCGGAAGTGCCGCTTGCGGCACCAAAGCCGCCATAACCTCCTCCGCCCCCGAAGCAGCCGGAAGAGATGCTGACATACTTACCCGCGCCCGTGCCGACGCCGCCCGCACTACCGGTGCCGTCGGCACTAATGCCGCCACCCGCTTGAATCGTGGCGCTGCCTGCGACCGATACCGACTGATTCGCCAGGTTCAACCAGCCATTCGAGGCAACCAGGAGGTTTCCGAAGACCGCCTGATATCCGGCAGTAACGACGGCGCCGTTTCTGACGATGACATCAACGGTGCCGCTGGCGTTGCAAGCTGTATTCGTTCCTGCCTGTCCTCCATTGTCAGCCACGACCTGGCCCGAATACTGGCTGTTCGCCTTCGTGTAAACTGTGCCCGCACCGCCCGGGGCGTAGCCGCCACCGCCATAAGCCGTGGCAACTCCCGAGAAGCCGTTGACCCCGTAGAGAATGGCAATGCATCCCCCACCGCCCCCGCCGCCCAGGGAATTACCCGCGCCGCCGTTGGCGGAGATGGTGCCCGAGCCGGCTAACGTGCCAACCGTCAGGAAAACACTTCCGCCTGATCCGCCGCCGGCGTTCGGAGTGGCTCCGGCATTGCCGCGGGCGGAGATTCGTCCATCCACTTGCAGGACGCCTGTTACCGTAAGGCGAATGGCCCCGCCGCCGGCACCACCTGCCAGATAACCCGCATAGGAACCGCCGCCGCTGCCAAGGGCAATGGGCGCTGTCAGCATACCGTACGGACTGCCCCCGTAGGCCAAATACCCGGAAGATGCGCCGCCGGCGGCTCCAAAACCGCCATAACCCCCGCCGCCGCCGACGTAGCCGGATGACATGGAGACATACTTGCCGGCCCCGGTTCCCGAGCCGCCCGCGTACCCTGTGCCGTCAGCGAGGATGCCGCCGCCCGACTGAACGGTGGCGTTGCCTGTCACCGTCATCGTCTGATTCGTCACGCTCAACCAGCCGTTGGAGCTGATCAGCAGGTTACCGATCGTCTGCGAACTCGGCGCATAAACCACGGCTCCGTTTCTGACGATGAGATCAACCGTGCCAGCGCTGACCCAAGTCGTGCTCGTTCCCGCCTGCCCCCCGTTATCCGCCACGACCTGGCCGACGGACTGGCTGTATGCCTTGGTATAAATCGTTCCCGCGCCGCCCCAGGCATAGCCGCCACCGCCGTAAGCGGAGACAGCCCCGGAGAAGTCATAGACCCCATACAGAATGGCGATGCGTCCGCCCCCGCCGCCGCCGCCCATCGCATTGCCCATGCCGCCGTTGGCGGAGATGGTTCCCGAGCCGGACAGCGTGCCCGCAGCCAGGGAGATCGTCCCGCCGGATCCGCCGCCGGTGCTTGGCATGGTCCCTGGCGATCCGGCCGCCGAAATTCGTCCGTCCACTTGGAGCACCCCGGTCACGCTGAGGCGTATGGCCCCACCACCCGCGCCCCCCAAAGCGCCGGTGTAGCCACCGCCGCCGCTGCCGATATCCATGGGCGCCGTCAGCGAACCGTAGCTGCTGCCGCCCGAGGCGGTATAGCCCGAGGCCGGGCTGCCCGCCCCGCCGGAACCTCCATAACCGCCGCCGCCGCCGATCGCGCCGTAGCTTCCCGAGTAAAACCTGCCCGCCCCCGTGCCGGTGCCGCTTGGGCTTCCCGCGCCGTCGGCGATGATGCCGCCTCCGGCCTGGATGGTGGCGTCGCCCGTCACCGTCAACAGTGGGTTGGTCGCTCGCAGCCAGCCGTTCGAGGCGACCAGCAGGATGCCGATTGTCTGTGAGCTTGGCAGCAAAACTACGGCACCGCCCCTCACCGTGAGGTCAATCGTGCCCACGGAGGACCAGGTCGTATTGGTTCCGGACTGCCCGCCATTGTCGGCCAGCACCTGGCCCGTGGATTGGCTGTTGGCCCTCGCATAAATCGTGCCCGCACCGCCCCAGGCGGAGCCGCTGCCCCCCCGGGCCGAGGTGAGGCCGAAGAATAAGTTCATCCCGTATTCCACTGCAATGCGGCCTCCGCCGCCCCCGCCGCCGCCGGTGAAGCCAAAGCCGTTGCCCTTCCCGCCGTTAGCGGAGATGGCGCCGGCGCCGGCCAACGTGCCGACATTCAGCCACACGCTGCCGCCGGACCCGCCGCCGCTGCCGGTGCCAATTCCTGCGCCGCCATCGGCTGAAATCCGGCCATCCAACAGGAGCATTCCCGTAACATTGAGATGGAGGGCTCCGCCACCGGTGCCCCCCAACCCGTAGGCAGGATAGCAGCCACCCCCGCTGCCCAGGTCTGCCGGTGTGGTCACAAAGCCGTAAGTGATGCCGCCATAGGAATTGGTTGTGCCGCCGCTGGCCCCATACCCGCCATACCCGCCACCGCCACCCGTATAGTCGTAGGGATAGGAGTAATACTTGCCGGCTCCCGTGCCCTGGTTTCCCGCATAACCGCCACTGTCGGCAAGAATGCCGCCGCCCGCCTGGATAATAGCGTCGCCCGTCACCGTCACCATCGCCGGCAGATTGGAAAGGCTGATCCAGGCGTTCGAGGCCACCAGCAGGTTGCTGAACGTCCGCGAGCCTCCAGGCAGAGAGATAATTGCACCGCCCTGCACGGTGAGGTCAACCATCTCGCTGCCAGATACGGTAGTGCCCATCCCCCTCCTGCCGCCGTTATCCACGACAACCTGCCCTGCAGGTTGACTATTCGCACGGGTATAGATGGTGCCCGCGCCGCCGCGAATGAAACCGTTACCCCCGCGGGCTGGCATGAGGCCCGAAAAGGTGGCGGTCTCATATTGGAAGGAGATGCGGCCACCCGCGCCGCCGCCGCCTTCGGAAGGTTCACCGGCACCGCCGTTGACGGAGAATAGGCCCGCGCCGGAGAGAATCGAGCAGGTGATCCAGAGGCTGCCGCCGGAACCGCCTCCGGAGCGGTTGTTGACGCCGTTCGCACCATTCGCAGATACGGCGCCATCCACGCGCAAGTTGCCCCCGATGACCAGCTTGACGCTCCCGCCACCGGCGCCGCCCGCACCGCCGGAACCGGCACCGCCGCCGCTTCCGGGGATCGACGGTTGTGATAGCGCGTCATAGGCTGAACCGGTGCCATCGAGCGCCACGCTTGAGCCGCCATAACCACCGTGACCGGCACCGCTGCCGCCCAAAGGGCTTCCGGCGGATCGGCCGGCACCGGGTCCGAGCGCGCTGCCGTAACCCTTGCCGTCGGCATTGATGGCCCCGCCCTGGGCGACACAGACATCTCCCGTCACGGCTAGGCTCAGTCCCGCCGCCACAGCCGTACCCAGGACATCATAGCTCACCAGGTTCGTGATGCCTTCGACAATGGCGGAGTTGGTGGTGAGCAGGATGGTTGTCCGGCCGCTGGCATCGAGGCCCAGCGCGTAATCAACGTCGTTCGTGTAGGTCATCAGGCCCGAGAAATCCTGGACGACAACGGTGGACGCAATCACGTTGGAATTGAGCAGCGTTGCCCCGTTGGTGGCGCTCAGCACCTGCGGCTCGTTGGTGACGGCCCATCGGTTCTCGATCAAGCCGTTCGTGGCGAACGAATGTGTCAGGTTGGCCCCGTTCAGTACTTGCACGCTGGCGAACGGGTGCGCCCCGTCAACCGTCAGCGTGCAGTTGGTGACAACCACGTCCATGCCGTCGTAGTTGGTGTTGTTGAAACTGATGAGCGTGTCGCTGGTGAAGGTGACCGCTCTCGCCGTCAATGCGGGCAAAAGGGACATTGCCAAAAGCAGGGCGGTTGCGAGCGCGCGGCCGGGAGGATTCATGGATGACCCATGGCCGAAGCAGAGCGGCGTTCTCATAGACTGATCAGTTTGTCGGAGACCGGCCCCGGAAATACCGGGCAGTGGAATTCCATGACTTATTGTATCCCCCAGCACCCAATCTGGCAACGGCGCAACATGTGCCGGCAGGACCCTGAGCCCAAAAACGCCACTTGCGATCCACCGCAAACATCCGTTGCGGCTCCGTCGCCCTGCGTCCCGGCAGCTCCTTTGCATTCGGCACCGTTGAGTGGATGCTTGCCGGGAGCGGGCACCGGGGTCGTTCGGACGGTCAAAGCCGGCAGAATGCCGGCGCTCCGGGGGCGGAAGTGGGAGAATCAACAAATTTCGTCTGGCTTTACACGGATTCGGCCGGTTATGGTGTCTATCTAAGTATCTAAGCACAAATGACAATACAGAAACCTAAGACCCCGGAGCGCGACATCCGTAAGCCGGTTAAGCCGGTGCCGCCGACGCCCGCGCCCGCGCCGCTAACCGTTCCGCCGCTTTTTCGCAAGATAGACTGGCTCGCCATGGCCATCACCTTCGGGGTGGTTTGGACGGTCTATCTCCTGACCCTGGCCCCTGAGCTGACGTTGGAAGACTCGGGCGAGCTGGTGACGGGAGCCTTTTATGCCGGCATCCCGCACCCGCCGGGATACCCGGTATGGTCCATTTATAGCTGGCTGTGGACGACGCTGCTGCCGATCGGGAACATGGCGTGGCGGGTGTCGGTGGGCCAGGCGTTCTCGGGGGCGATGGCCTGCGGCCTGCTTGCCCTGATGGTCTCGCGCGGCAGCAGCATGTTCGTGGAGGGCATCGAGGAACTGAAGGAGATGACCGGCAAATGGGAGAGCGCCATCTGCCTGATCGCCGCGGTGTCGGCGGGGCTGCTCCTGGGCCTGGACGGTTTCATGTGGAAGGAGTCGGTCGTGGTCAACCGCATCGCGGTCACCAGCGTGCCGTGGTTCCTGGCGGTGCTGGTGTGCCTGATGCGGTGGATCTACGCGCCGCACCAGTTGCGCTACGCGTATTGGGCCGCGTTCCTGTTCGGGGTCTGCATCACCCTGCACC
>JAPLUA010000660.1 GCA_026397855.1 Verrucomicrobiota bacterium
AAAACGTGTTGCCGGTCAGGAAATCGTGCATCGGCTTGTAGAACTGAATGCGCAGCGGTGAACTCTGATGATTCAGCAGGAAGAAAATGCTGGTGTCGTCCTTCTGGCGCATGCTGACTTCCACGTTCTCGGGGACTTTGAGCAGCGGGTGGAGATTGCACATCTGCCGCAGCCAGGTCACCAGGTCGTTGTAGAAATGCTGGTGGCTCTGTGTGCCGATGTAGATAGCCTTGCCGAGGCCGAACGTGTGCATGGTCATCGCTGGCCGGCCCGCGTAGAAATCCTTCGCATACGTGGCCAGGATCTGGCAATCCTTCGGCTCGATGATATCGCACCACAACCTGGCGGGATGGAGGTGGCTGGTCGGAAAGGCACCTTTGAAGGTAAGGTGATTCTCCTCTCCGGGGGGCAGTTGGTCGAATTCCAGGACCTCCAGCCCGAACAGATCCGTCAGGTCGTGCGGATAGCCCGTGGTCGGCGCCATGTTGTGCTCGTCCACCAGCCCGGTGTTGAAGGTGGCGACCAGGGTGCCGCCGTTCTGGACGTAGAGCTTGAGGCGGTCGGCTTCGCCGCCGGAGAGCAGATGCAGGGAAGGCGCAAAGACGAGCTTGTAGCGCGAAAGATCCTCGGCCGGCCGCGCAAAGTCCACCGCGATATTCCGGTCGTGCAGCGCATTGTAGAAGAGCTGGATGTGCTCGCGCAGGCTGAAGAACTTGTTCGGCTGCATCGGCTGCTGCAGCGCCCAGTCGTTGTCATGGCTGTAGAGGATGCAGGTCTCCGCTCGCACGTGCGTCCCCTTCAGGGAGGGGGCCAGCAGCTTCATCTCGTCCCCTAGTTGGGAGACCTCCTTGAAGATACGGCTGTTCGGGTGCGCCGTGTGCGGCAACACCGCCCCATGGAATTTCTCGGTGCCGAAAAGAGGCTGCCGCCAGCGAAAGAAAACAATCGCCGTCGCGCCGCGCGACACAAGCTGGTAAGTGAACATTCGCAGCACCCCGGGCCGGACCAGCGAGTTGACGTCCTGCCAGGTGACATTGCCCGCTTTCTGCTCCATCACCCAGAATCCCGTGTCGCCGTCCGGGGTTCGGATGTTTGTCTTCTTGAGCGAGCGCAGCATGTCAATCTCGCAGGCCAGCTCGGCCGACTTGGCCTTGATGGCCGCGGTGCTCTCGATCGAGACGAAATCAATCACCTCGGCCAGGTCAAAGTGGTCGAACCGGTGCAGGAGCGGTCTCAGATTGGTGGTCACCGGGCACTGGGGCGTAAGCTGGTGGAGCAGATCCGCCTGCATCTTGACAAACTGGACAATCGTGTCGCTGCAAAACCGGCACCAGTCAAGAACCAGCGCCGGGTTGTGAACAGCCGGGGCGCTCATCGGCATGGGCATCTGGCTCCAATGGGTGACGATCTGGCCCCAATGCCGGAGCCCCATGAGTTCGTTCAGGCGTTCAACTGTCCCGTACTTTGCCTCCAGCCAGCCATGCCAGTCCCGGCGCGTGTCCTCGTTGAACGACGCCTCGGTGAAGTTTCCGCCCAGGCCGTTGTCAATCTGCCAGGCGATGAGCTGCGGATGCCGCCCAAGCGCTTTGGCCATGCTCTCGACAATCCGCTTGGAGTAGCTCCAGAAGATGTCGCTGTTGAGGCAGACGGCCCGCCGCGTGCCCTCGTGTTTAACAAGCCCTCGCTCATCCAGCGGCAGAATCTCCGGGTGCTTTCGCGCCAGCCAGATCGGCGGCGCGGCCGTTGGCGTCGCCAGCACAATCCGCATCCCCGCCTTGCCGAGCAGATCCATCACCCTCTGAAGCCAGTCGAATTGGTATTTCCCCTCCTCAGGCTCGCACAAGCCCCAGGTAAACTCGCCCATTCGAACGACATTGACGCCTGCGGCCTGCATCAACTCCACGTCGCGTTCCCAGAGAGCTTCCGGCTTTTCCTTCGTTCCGCCGTAAGGGTAAACCCACTGTTCCGGATGATAATCGACGCCGAAATACATATTGTTCCTTTCGCGCTG
>JAPLUA010000256.1 GCA_026397855.1 Verrucomicrobiota bacterium
CGTTTGCGGGGCATTCCAGACCTTCCCCCCACTCCCCGTTTCAGCCCGCATAACTCTGTCCACCCGTCTTCCGCAGTGAATCCCTCCGGCTCCCGGCTGCCGCTTTGTTACGTTACAAAGCCAAACCGGGTGGCATTGGAAGCGTGGCGCAAGCGTGATTCAACGGTAGTGCCCCCGTATTGCCCCCGTAGCACTACGGTAGCGGCCCCATGTTGATCTGATCAACATGGGGCCGCTACGGGGGCAATACCGTAGTGCTACGGGGGCACTACCGTTGGAACACGCCTGGACTGCCGGGGAGGCACGGCACGGGGTCGCCGGGAAGGCCCTTGGGGGCCTCTGTTGCTTTGTCATCTGGGCGCGCAGCCTGGAAATGTTACAAACGGCACCAATGCCCCGCACCCGAACAGCGACTACCTGGCGGCAACGCTGTCTGGCGCCTCGCAAACCACCCGGAAGCCCACGTTGTAAACCCGCTGCCAGGACGCGTAGCTCAGCCGGAAGTCTGATGTCGCCCGCTCCGGCAGATCCCGCCACGAGCCGCCGCGCACAACCCTGCGGTCCGAGCCGGGAGCAGCCTCGGTGAGCGTCCACTCCGAGGCGTTGCCGTGCATGTCGTGCAGTCCCCACGCGTTCGCCATGTAGCGGCCCGGCGCGACCGTGACCAGCGCGCCGTCGTCATGGCGGCAGCTCTTGGGAATCCAGTCGTCGAAAGGTGTTGGCTTTTTGAGCGGGACATCCACGGTGTAAGGATCACTGGCAAACTCGCTGAGTCTGGCGTCGGCCAGGTTCGCATGCCGGGAGAAGTCCGCATCCTGCGCGCCGAAGTTGAACGGCGTGGCGCTGCCGGCGCGGCAGGCCCACTCCCATTGCGCCTCGGTCGGCAGGGTGAAGCGCTCGCCGGTCCTGGCGGAGAGCCATTGGCAAAAGGCCATCGCCCGCTCCCACGAGACGCGCACCACGGGCTGCTCCGGGCGGTTGGCCGGATAGCCGCGCACGCCGAACTGGTAGGCGTTCTTGTCCTCCAGGCCGCTGTCGTGCGCCGGGTCGAATGCGGCAAACGTGAGGTTGTCCGTCTCAAGCGAGGCCATCCAGAACGGCTTCGCAATGGGAACAGGCGACGGCAGGCCCGCGCCGGTTTCGTCCGCCGGGCCGCCCATCATGAACTGGCCGGCAGGGATCAGCACCAGTTGGATCGAGAGGCCGCCGCCAAGGTCAATCGCCCGCCGCTTCCGCGCGCCGGCGGCCGCCTGGCGGCGCTCGGCTTCCGTCACGTCGAACGGCCAGCCTTGAGCGGTTGAAGCCGGGCGCGAGCCAGCGATGGGCGTCGTTTCGGGTTTCGCGCTTCGGGCTTCTTTCGGGCTTCGGGTTTCGGCCTTCGGATTCACCGCCTCCGGATCATCATCCACGTTCGCGTAAAGCTTGAGCAGGTCGCGCCGGCGCTCCCGCTGTGTGCCGGGGCGGTCAATCTCCTCGCCCCAGGTGCCGTGATAGGGGCAGTTGAGGTCAATCCAGGTGATCAGCCGATCCCACGCCTCGGCATCGAGCTGCACGCCGTGGTGGCCCTGCCTGAGCAGTTGCACGAGGTCGGTCGTGTCGGCGTGAAACTCCATGGGAGTCAGGATGTGGTAATCGCCCTCGATCCCGTTGCGGCGCACCCAGCGCTGCAGCTCGTTGTAGCCTACCGAGAATTTGCCGGCGCGGGCGCCGCCGTTGCCGGGCGTCACGCTGCTCCAGTTCGTGAGCGGCACATCGCCGCGCAGGTCGCAAACCGGCTTGCCCTGGGCGGCAGCCCAGTCGGGGTTGTGACAGCTCACGCAATGGCGATCAATGACCGGCTGCACCTCGCGCGCGTAGCTGAAGCCCCGCAACGGCCCGTGCCACGGCTGAATCTGCGAGGCCGGCCGCCCTAATGCGAGCGCCCGCCTGGGCAGCGGCGTCGTGTTCTGTCGCTCGTGGCAACCGGTGCATTGCACCACCTCGCCCGGCATCGCCGTCATCCACGAACGCATCAGTTGAATGGCCTTGCCATCGCCATCCAGCGGCTGCATCGAGATGGGCGTGTTGGCCGGCACCAGGAAGTACGCCGAGCCGTCCGCCTCGACAGGCACGGTGCCCAGCACCCGCTTGATGTCCCACGGTCCTTCCGCCCCGACGACGCCGAGGAGTCCGCCCATGCCTTGATACGCAAAGTGATAGGTGAAAAGCCTGAGCGCCTTCACCGTCCCGCGCGGCACACCGCGCAAACCGTCGCCCGCGTAGATATCCTGGATGACCACCACCGCATCCTTGCGTTTGAGGTCCACCTTGTCGGGGATCACCGGCGGTTTCGGCGCCTGGCGGAGCGGGATCGGCTCGAGCAGGGCCGCGTCGGGCAGTTGCGCGATGGGGGTGAGATTGTCGAACACGTCCGCGAGGTAGATGCCCCACGCCGCCTCGGGCGCCGGCTTGCAGGAGACCAGGAAGAACTTGTCGCTCAGCGGGAACGGGTGCAGAAACTTGGGCCAGCTTTCGAGCGTGAGGCCGTCGCGGATGATCGCCTCGACTCGCTTGCCGCGCCCGGGAATGCGCTGCACGGCCGGGCTGGCCTCCTGCCGGCCGCGGGCGGGGTCAAACAGCACAAGCTCGCCCATGCGCGGGTGGTCGTGATGGCCGCCGATCACGGCGATGACCATGCTCGGATGCCCGGGGATGGGGCGGGCGTAGAAGAAGGAGTTCGGCCAATAGGAGTTGCTGCCCACGAACTCCATCTGCTCCGTGCCGTCCGGATTCATGTGGAAGAGCAGACGGGTATTGGAGTGCGGCGTGTCGGTGTATTCCCACCGGGTGTAGAGAACTCGCCCGTTGTTCAACACGGTCGGACACCAGTCATGCTCCTGGTCAAAGCAGACCTGGCGTATGTTGCGGCCGTTGCCGTCCATCCGGTAGAGATTGGCCACATGCGCGCTGCCATAGACGCACGGCACGCCGACGAAGCAGGCGGTCGAGGTGAAGAGGATGCGGCCGTCCGGCAGGTAGCAGGCGTCGTAGCTGTCCACGTCCGGCTGTTCGCCGGTCAATTGACGCGGCGGCCCCGCCGCGGCGAGCCCGCCCGGGCTGCCGGTTGCGGCGGGCTGGCCGGGCTTGCCTCCGCTGCCTTGCAGTCCGGTGCGGAGCGGCAGCTCGAATACCTGCCAGCGCCCGTTCGTGCCCACCGAGGAATACAGCAGCTTGTCGGCGGCCCAGTCCAGGTCCACATCGCCCACGAACACACGGCGCTCCGGCTTCATCAGCAGGCTCAGCTCGTTCGTCCCGCCATCGAGTGACAGCACGCAGATCGAATCGTCGTAGCCTTGCTTCGGCAGGGATGAGTTGCTTTCCCAATTGCGCGGGAGGCCAAGATCCGGGCCGGTGTTGCTGCGTTTGACCACCAGCAGCCGGCCGAAATCGAGGAGCGGGTTGGCGCGAACCAATGCCTCCCGCCGCAACACCGCCAGGCCGGCTTTCGCCTCGTCCGCCCGGTCCGCCCGCTGGAGATCCCGCTCCAATTCGCCGAGCCGGTTCAGCATGGCTTCGCCTTGCGGATAGCGCGTCCCGTAGATCCCGATCAACTCCTGAATCGCCAGGCGCAACGCGGCGACGTTTACCTCCGGCGTGTGTGGCGCAAACAGCGGCGGGGGCGGCGAATCGCCGGGCTTGCGCGGGTGCGGCCTTTGCAACACGAAGCTGTCCGCGATTTCAGGGGCAGTGAACCGCAGGCTCATGACGTGCGGAAAGGCGCCTGCGCGCTGCAGCCGGATGGTGTGTTTGCCGGCAGCAAGAGGGAGCGCCGCTCCGTCCACCCACTGTGCTCCGCTCGTGTTCCACGAGCCGGTCGAGGCGCGGCAGACTTCCGCCAGCTTCTTCCCGTCAATAGATAGCTTCACTGGCCGCGCATCCGCCGCCGCATAGCGGATGCTGAGCTGGTAAGTGGCGGGAGCGGGGAAAGCAATGTCATATTCCACCACCACCGGGGAGCGCTCGCCGAAGGCAATCATCGGCCCGGCGTCGGCGTATTCCTGGGTGAAGGTCTTGGCGTTGCCACGGTCGAAGGACCACGCGGGGATTTCGAACGAGCCGGCCCGGGCGGAGCTGGTCAGGGAGTGAAGGCAGAGGACCGCGGCGGAAAGCCGAAAGCCGAAAGCCGAGATCCGAAGGAAGCCCGAAATCCGAAATCCGAAGCCGGGTCGGATAGGCCGTAGCGCAGGTTTCCAGACCGGCAGGCCGGATGACGGTTCGTGGGGGGGATTCAGAATTTGCGGTCGCAGCATAGAACCTCAATGCCAGAGCTGGCCGCGGATGGCGTCGCCTGACACGTCCAGCATCTGGAGGCTGGCGATCGTGCGCATGGTTTGGTGGTCGGCGAAGGTCCAGACGACGCGTTTATCGGGCGTCACCTCGACCAGGTGCGGCGCCTTGCCGAACTGCCCGTGACCGAGCCAGTTTGCCACGACGGTGTTGCCGTTGGGCAGCCGCTGGATGCCGGCCAGGAATTTCAGGCTGATGCCGGGCAGGTCGCCTTCCTGCACCTGCCAAACGGTTTTCCCGGCCTGGTCCACCTCGAACACGCGCGAGCCGCCGGGCCGGTCGCCGCAGGAAATCAGCGTGTGCCCGTCCGGCAGACGCACCACGCTATGAGGCCCGCCGATAGCCGGGATGCTGAGCACAGGCTGGCCGGCCGCATCGTATTCGCGCACGACCTGGTCGCCGTAATGCGCCACCAGGTAGTGCCCGTTTTCCAGCCGCCGCGCGTTGCGCATGTAAGTATGGCCGCCGTCCTTGCCCTCGGGCAGCAGGCGAATTTCCCTGGCGATGCGGCCGGACGGCTCAACCTCGATCAGGCGTCCACTGTTGCACTCGCCGATGAAAGTATTGCCGTTGGTGAGGCGCTGGCAGGCGTAGATTTCGCTCTTGGACTGGTAGTCGAACACGACGCGCTTGTCGCGGGAGACCTCCTTGACGCCGTGGCCGGTGTTGAACAGGAGGTTGCCGTTCGGCAACACCCACAGGTCGTTGCAGCTCGCAGCCGGGTATTCCCACTCGACCTGGCCCGTGCGGGAGACGATGAACACCTTGCCTTGCGTATAATCCGCACAGGCAAAGTGGTGGGTGTTGGTTTGCGGGCTGGTTTGGGTCGGGACGACTGGCTGGGCAACGGCGATCTGCATCGAGGCGGCCAGCGCCAACGTCATCGTGGTTGAGAAACACCAAGCGGGAGATTGCATCAGTTGTGATTTCTATGCTGCGTTAGGCGATACTTGGACATGGGAGGACCACCCGGTTACGGATTTGGGAAACATGCTGTTCAGGCGGCGCTAGTCTCCACCCGATTTGAGCCTCGTTACCTCGGCTGCTATGGGGTTTTGGTTTGCGGGTGGGAGGGCGGCGGTTTGCCCGGGCGGACGTTCGAGGAGCCAGCCGGCAGAGGCCCGGCGCAGTGCGACCAGGTCCCGCTCCTGCTCGTCGCTGAAAGATCCCAGGCGCTGCGCATAGGTGTCCATCCACGTCAACAGCCGCTCGCGGCTGCCGGCATCGAGCCGAACGCCGTAATGTCCCTGTGGCGCTTCCAACAGCGCCAGCAAGGCGCTCTTTTGCGCGATGCCATCGCCGGTGACGGAGAAGCCGCGCCGGTAACCCTCGCCGACCTGCTCCTGCAAGCTCGGCTTGCCGAAAGCGACCAGCGTTGCGTAGGCCTTGGCTGGCGTGAGGTCAAGTTTCGCCGCCACGGCGTTGGTAGCCTGCGGGTTATGGCAGCTCACGCACCGGGCTTCGAGCACCGGCTGCACCAGCCGGTCAAATCGCAGCGGCCACGAGCCTTCCGGGCCGGCCGTGACGCTGGAAGGGTCGCGCCCGGCGGCCAGCGCCGGTTTCACCGGCGGGGCCTGCTGGCGATGTTCGTGGCAGCCGATGCAACTGAGCGTCTGCCCCGGCTGGACGTGCGTCACGCTGCGCATGGTCTGCACCGCAACGCCGTGCGCGTCGAGCGCCTGGAAGAACAGAATCACACCCGCCGGGGCGCGGAAATAAGCCGAGCCGTCGGCATCCACCGGCACGGTGCCGAGCACGCATTTGCCCGGGTCATCGCGAGTGATGCCGATGCCGGGATAGTTCATCGTCGGATGCGTCTTGGCCGGGACAGCCACCAGGCGCAGCGATTTGATCTCGCCGCGCGGCACGTTGGTGAGGCCCCGGTAAACGTCTGCCAGCAGGAAGCGGCCTTCGCCGGCCGCGTTGGCGGCAAGCTGGCTGGCAATGACCGGCGGCCGCTCGCGCGGGCGCACGGGAATCGGGTCGCCGCAGGCAATGGCCGTGTCCGACCAGAGCAGCTCGCGGCTGCGCGTGGCGGCGTCGTAGAGGTAAAGCCCCATGCCGTTGCTGGGTCGCTGCACGGCGTGCCAGCGATCCCAGCCAGGCTTGCCCTGCACGAGGTAGCCCTCCGCGCCCCAGGCAACGAGATGGAATCGCTCGCTCAGCGGCCAGGGGTTGGCGTAGTAGGTCAGCGGCCAGCCCTCGATTTCCGGGAACGGCACTTCCGGCGTCAGCCGGGTCATCGGCGGCGGGCCATCCGTGCCGGTGTCCGGATCGAGCAATACCAGGCTGCCCATGGTCTGCGAGTGGTGGCCGCTGGCGGTGAAAATGATCTTATGCGAGCCGGGGATGGGCTTGGCCTCGAAGACGCAATGGGGGGCGCGGGTGTAGTTCTTGAAGACGAGGCGCGGGTCCGAGCCGTCGGGGTTGATCGCCCACAGGCCCATGTAGGGCATGTTGTCGCGGTCAATGTAATCCCAGCGCGAGTGAAGGATGCGGCCATCGCGGCCGATCTCCGGCGTCCACTCGAACATCTCGAAGGGGGAGATTGCGCACAGGTCGCCGCCATCGGCGTTGATGGTGTGGAGCGTGTAAACGGCCACCGGCCGTTCCGGGCCGCCGCCGCAACGCACATAGCAATCCGGCATGTCGGGCCGGGCGACGGTGAGCGCGGCGCTGGCGCGGCCCACTTGCAGCGCCTGGCCACGACGGGTGGAGAGAAAGACGATGCGCCCATCGGGCAGGTAGCGGCCATCGAAGTCGTCGTACTTGCCCCGGGTAAGCTGCCGCACGCCCGATCCGTCCAGGTTCATCTCGAACAGGTGATAGAACGCGTCGGCGGGCACGTTGGCTTTGTCGAGCTTGTTGGTCTCGGCCGCCAGGTGCGGATAATGGCGGCACCAGGCGAACAGAACCTTTTTGGCGTCGTAGGAAAGCGTGGGGCGCAGGAAGCTGCCGGGCTCTTTGAATGAGGTCGTGATGCACTCTTCGGCCGGCGAGCCGCTTGTGAAGCCCCGCAACAGGTAGATGCCGCCGCCCGGCTTGGACCACCAGCCGTAATACTGGTCGGACATGTGATTGAAGCTGCCGGGAACGCGCTTGGTGAAGAGCAGGGTGTCGAATTCATGCAGCAGCGGATTGCGCAGCGCGAGCTGGCGCTGGAGGCGGCGGGCTTCGAGGAACAGGGGTTGGGCGGATTCGCCGGCGGGCAGGCGGTCGAGCTTTTGCTTGAGCAAACCCTGCGCTGCGCCGGCGGCGGGCTGTTCGCACACCGCCAGCGCTTGCCGTGTCCGCGCAGCCCAATCCACCTGCGCGGGGCGGGCGTTATGGGCGGCCGACCACTGCGAGACGCTGACCTGGTTGGCCGGACAATTCAGCGCCAGGTTCTTCGGCGAGCTGGCGTCGCCGAAGACCTCCACTTCGTCGAGGTGAAGGAAGCTTCGCCCCGGCAGGGCGAGCCGGACGTAGCGCGCCCGCTCGTTCTTCAATCTCACGACGAGGGGCTTCTTGTCGGTGAAACCATGGAACACGGTGCCGTCGTGCTGATAGACCTCGCGGAAGTCCTTGCCGTCGTCGGAGAGCAGCACTTTGATGCGCGACGCCCGCTCGGCGCCTTCGCGCCGGTTCCAGATCGCGACCCGCCCAACGGCCTGCACCTTGCCCAGGTCCACCTGCCACCACGGGTTCTCGCTGTTGTCCGTGTGAAAGCCCCACTCGCCGTTCTTGACGCCGTCGCAGCCGCCAGCCGCGTCGGCCTGGGTGGTGAGCGGCTCGGAGACCGCGCCCAGCAACGCCACTTCCTCGGCGAGGACCCAGTCGGCCGTGAGGCGCTGCTGCCAGGCGGCACGTTCGATTGCCGACGCCGGCCTCGCGGCGACCAGAAGGAGGAGCAGGACGAAGGCGCGGCGCAAAATGCGCGTCCCAGCATAGAATGCCGCGCGCCACGATGAGGGTGAGGTTTTCATATTCAATACAAGCTGCCCAGGCACGAACGATCCACGTCCGCCGGTTTCGCGCCCGCCATGTCGGTGCGCGGGCGGGCGCGGAGATCGGCGAGCACGGGGGTAAACACACGGAGAAGGGCCTGGTAATCCGGGTCCGTTGGGGACGTGAAGACCGCTTTGCCGCAGGCCCCGCTGCCGCCGGCGTTTTTCGCCAGCGGCGCGAGCAGGAAGCTGTTCATCTGTGGATTCGCGAGGCGCGTCCAGGACGGGCGCGGGATTTTGCCCCCGTCGTGGCACTCGCCACAACGGCGCCGGGCCACGTCTGCCAGGGTCGAGTCCAGGTCTGCGGGATAGATGCGGCGGCAGCCGACGGCCTCGGGATGGGTCGTTTCGCTCGTGCCGTAATAAGGCACGTTCAGGTCAATCCATGCCAGCACGCGGCGTATCTCCCGCGACTCCAGCTTCAGGCGCGGCAAGCCGTTCGTGCCGGGATGCCCGGCGAGCAGGAGGTCGGCGAGTCGGCTGCGCGGTGAACCCCAGGCCTTGGGGGTGACTTCGAGGATGTTTTGCTCCATGCCGTTGTAGGTAGGTATCCAGTTCACGTAAGGGCTGTCCCATTCGGCTTCGCCGGCGCGCTTGCGCCCGCGGGCAAGGACTTCATAGCTCACGTTGAAGAAATCCGTGGCATCGCCGCACAGGTCCACTTTCGCCGGTGGTGTCGGTCCGCTATGACACTTCACGCAATGCGCGTCCAGCACCGGCTGAACGACGCGGGCGTAATCGAAGCCCACTCCCTGGCCCCAATCCGGCGCGCGCAGTGGGTCGGGTGTGCGCGGCGCGGCGCGCAGCGCGGCGGCGACCTGCTGGCGCGGTTCGTGGCAGCCGATGCAACCTTGCGTCTCGCCGGGCATAAGATGAGTGAACGTGCGCATCCGCTGCACGGCGCGGCCGTCCGCGTCGAGGGCCATGAAGTAAATCGGGCGTCCGGCCGGAACCTGGAAGAAGGCCGAGCCATCCGGCGCCACCGGCGCGTAGCCCCAGACCTTCTTTGCCGCGTAAGTTGCGCCGCAGGAGATCACCGGGAACTGGAAGCCGAACGCCCGGTTCTTTACGTCGGTGCGCACGACTTTCCGCATCTCCTCGACCACGCAGATCTGCTTCACCTCGCCGCGCTTTACCTGCGGTTCGAGGCCCCGATACACGTCCTGAAGAACGACGGCCGCCCAGGTGACAGGGTCAGCGGAATCAGTGGCAGAGGAGATTGCCGGCAACGAACTTGCCAGCACGGGCGGCCTGGCACGAGGGCGCAGCGGTTGCGGGTTGTAGAAACCGAGCTCTCCCGTCCGTGGCAGCGCCTTCGCCACTTGCGCGCCGTCGTAGCGGCGCACCAGCACGGTGCCACGCCGGGAGACGAGGAAGAGTTCGGCGTCCAGCGGGAAGGGATTTTCGTACGGGCCGCGGATCTGGTTCCCGTCCCCTTTGTCCACCGCGCCGATGGCCACCTCGGGGGTCAGGTTGCGGATGGCGGCGGGGGCGTTGTTGCCCTGGGCAATGTCCACGATCCCGATCGCGCCGCGGCAGGGTCCGTTGTGGCTGGTGAGCAGGCAGAGCACTTTGCCCGTGCCCGGGATGGAGCGCGCCTCCATGAAGGTGGCCGGACTGAGCACCCGGTTGCCGAAGAACCCGGCCAGCGCGGTGCCGTCCGGGTGGATGGTCCAAAGGCTTTGGATCGGGATGGCGGGCTTGTCCACGTATTCCCAGCGCGAGTAAATGAGGCGGCCATCCTCCAGCACGCTCGGGGTGAAGTCGTTCACGATGTTCGCCGAAATCCGCGTCACGCCTGAGCCGTCGCGCTCCATGCGGTGCAAGACGCCAACCGGCGAAATCCAGCAATAGGCAAACCGCGCCGAGCGGGTGCTCAGGAACGCGATGCCGCCGTCCGGCAGCCAGCAGGCGTTGTAGTTGTGGTGCGGCCCGTCGGTGAGCTGGCGCAGGTGCGAGCCGTCGGCGTTGATGACGAACACCTGGTAGCCCTCGCCTTGCTTGCGCCGCCAACTGAAGAGGATTTCCCGCCCGTCGTATGAGGGATCGCAATCCAGAATCTGCCCTTCGGGCGAGGCAACCAGTTCCTTGATGGCTCCCGGCGGCTTCACCGACGCGCGGTAAAGCCCGCCGCCCGCGCGGAACCCTTCGACGTGGTAGGTGTAAACATGGCTGGGGTTCAACTCGCGACGGCGCACGACGATCAACTCCTCAAATCCCAGCCCGCCCGAAGCCAGACGCGCCGCCAGCGCCGGGGAGTCGGCGAGGTCATCCTCGACCATAGGCTCCGGCGAGCCGCGCTCCAGCGGGCGGAACGGGTCGTAAAAGCTGTCCGGTAGCGGGCGGGCATAAACCTGGATCTCCGCCGCGCCCGGATTGAGGCCGCCGTAGGAACTGGTGAAATGCAGCGTCAGGCGGCGGGTCTCGACCGGGTGGTCCAGTCGGAGACGCTGCGGGCCGTGGCCCATTCTCAGCGTGCCGCGCGCCGCCGGAGCGGGGGCGCCATCGGCGGCGACCTCGCAATCCTTCCAGCACTCCTCCGCAAACCACGCCGTGCGTCCGAAGTAAACCACTTCCGCAACCGTCACCGTGTTGGGCCATTCGAGCGTCAGGTCCGCGCCGTTGCGATGCGTGTCGCCCTGGACGCACCAGGAGTATCCCGCGTCCTCATGCAGGCCGGCGCCCGGGATCTTTCCATCCACGGCGAACTGCGCGCGATACTGCTCGCTGTATTCGGAAGTCGCCGTGGCGCGGGCGGACAGGGCGAGGTTCTCCGGCCCCGGGGCTGCAGAGGCAGGGAACACCGCGAAAACGATCGCCGCGACCGCCCATCCGGATTTTGCGCCCGCGCTCATGCCGGCAGCCTCACGTCCAATAGCTATCCCTTCGCTGGTTCGCCGCCGAGCACCCACGCGCCGAGGCCGACGATGCCGGCCGATAGGCCCGAATTACCAAGAGGTCTTTGTTTCATAGGGAGAGCAGGTATTCGACCAGGTCGTTGATCTGGTCTGCGGTCAGGTGCGACGTTTTGCCGTGCTGGTTGCCCTTGTTGGATGTGGTCACCACGTCGCGGACAGTCGCCGCCGAGCCGTCGTGAAGATACGGCGCGGTGCGCCAGATCTCGATGAGCGTCGGCGTGTCGAAAATATCGGCCGGCTTATCGAACTGCCCCAGCGTGCCGACATCGTAGCTCTTCAGATCGGTGAACAGCGGTCCGGGATGGCACTGCGCGCAACCGGTTTCCTTGCTGCGGAACAGTTTCTCCCCGCGCCTGGCTGCGGCGGAGAGTTTGCCCTTTTCCAGGTGCGGGCTAACGCCGGGCCGGAGCGACTTGAGGTAGGCGTTGAGCGCCTCGCTGACCGCCGGGGGTTGGACCGTGAACAGGATGTGGGTGAGGCCGGCGCGGACCGCGGCTTCGGCGCTCTCGCGCACGCCCGTGCTCATGGCAGGCGGCGTCTTGAAAGCCAGGAGCATGCTTTTATTATTCTTGGGGTTGCCGATGCCATCGTTGAGCAGGTCCCAGTTCAAACCATCCACCCGGGCGTCGTCGGAATGGCAACTGGCGCAGCTTTGCCAGCCCTGGAAACAGAGGCGCGCATCGTTGAAGTTAAGCTCCCCCTGGCGTGCCGCGGTCATCGCCGGCTTCGGCCCGAGCGGGATGGTGACCGCCTTCGGGTGCGTGCCGTCCAGATCGAAAGCGCTGATGGTGTCCGAGAAATAGTTTGCGGTGTAGGCCACCCGGCCGACCACCACCACGCCGCGCGGGCCAAGGTCCCCCTCGGGCAGCGGGCGCCGCTCGCGCATGCCGACGAGCATCGAGAGGTCATTGGGCACATCGGAGGCCACCCGGGGTCCGGTGGCAGGATAGGTCCCGTTCGCAGATGGCTGCGAAGCGGTCGCCAGCCCGGCCAGCTTTTCGAGCAGGGCCGGGAAATCCGTCACGCTGACTTCGTGCGTGCCGGCGAGGGCAACGACCAGTTTCCGGCCGTCGGCGCTCCAGGCTGCGCCCCAGGGGTAAGCCGCGCCCCGGTCCACCGTGTCAAGCAGCACCGTGTTCACCACCTCCATGCGGCCGAGGTCAATCAGGGTCTTGGCGTTGGTGTTCACCCAGCCGCGGTCGAGCTGGGTTGTCGGCAGGTGGAACCGCGACAGGATATGCGTGACGACGGCATACCTGCCATCGGGCGAGATGCGCAGGTCGTTGAGTATCCCGCTGCCGTTGGGCAGAGAGAGATCACCAATGACCTGTCCCAGCGCAGTATCGATGACGCTTACCACGGCGCCGACGTTTTCGCCATCGGCGCGCCCGGTATGCAGGTGGTTGGCCACGAGCAACCGCCGGCCATCGGGTGTGATCGCTGCCGCCACCGGCTCGCGCCGGACCGCGATGCGTCGGGTCTCCTTCTTCGCGGCCAGGTCGAACACGCTCACGTCGTTGTTAAAGCGGTTGCACACAAACAGCGTCCTACCGTCCGGCGAGAGCACCGGCGCGCACGCGCTGTGCCCGGCCGGCATTCTGGCGGTAACCCGGCCCCGGGCGACATCCACGATGCAGACCTGGCTCGCCGGGGCGGCGCAGGTGACGAACAGGGTCTTGCCGTCAGCGGAAACCGCCAGGCCGGTCGGCGGAGCGGGCATGGAGACCGACCCGGTCACGCGCCGCGTGGCCGGGTCGAGCATCAGCACGCGCTCACCGGTGACACAGGCCACGAAGAGCGTGCGCCCGTCCGGCGAAGCGGCGAGCGCAGAAGGCGAAAGCCACCTGACCCCCGCCACCGCGGGGGCAGCCATGATTAAGATTAGGAAAAAGAGCACGATTAGCGGCGCGGCCATCACGGCCGCCGAACGCGAGCGGTAGGGAGCATGCATATTCAGGCGCAGGCAGTTCTACTCCCCCCGCAAACCCGGGGCAAGATCAAAGCAAGGCAGA
>JAPLUA010000640.1 GCA_026397855.1 Verrucomicrobiota bacterium
GCTGTTGCCCGGCCGCCGGAGAAGGGAAAGCTGACCGGGGTGGGCGGCGGGGGAACGGTGCTGCTGGCGGAAGACGACAGGAGTGTGCGGGCGGTGACGGCGAAGATGCTGGCAAACATGGGGTTTAAGGTGATCCAAGCGGTGGATGGGGCGGAGGCGGTAGAGTTGTTTGCGAAGCACAAGGATGAGATCCGGTGGGTGCTGAGCGATGTGAGGATGCCGCGCATGGACGGGTGGGAAGTGCTGGCGACGGTGCGGAAGCTTTGCCCCGGGGTTCCGGTGGTGCTGGCAACCGGGTATGACCCGGCGGTTATGGATGCGGATCACCATCCCGACCAGCCCCAGGTGGTCCTGAGCAAGCCTTACGGGGTTGCGGAACTGCAGAAGGCGATTCAGAAGGTGATTGCGGAGGGGAAAGCTGACATGCTGAAAGGAAAAAGGGGGAGGGACACGGATTGCGAAAAGGGATAAGATCGGGGCAGGGATTCCCAGGTTTTTCTTCTCTGCGTTTTTCTGCGCTCTTCGCGCCTCATCGTTGAATCTTCGCAGCCTGGGCACAAAAAAAAAGCGCGCAGGGCAATGGCCCTGCGCGCTCGTGTAATTCGAGGTCCGGCTAGGTCAGAACGATCTTGTCCGGTTTCTTGAGCGTCACGATGGCCTTCTTCCAGTTCGGGGACTGGCCGGCATCGGCGCGGCGCTGGCGGCGGAACTTGCCGTGGACGTTCAGGGTGTTGACCTTGAGGACTTTCACCTTGAACAGCTCCTGCACGGCCTTGCGGATCTGCGTCTTGTTCGCGCGCGGATCGGCGACGACGGTGTATTGGTTGTATTTGTCTACCTGGCGCGTGCCCTTTTCGGTCAGGCGCACGGTCCGGATGATTTCAAAAGAATTCATATTACTCCTTGTTCAAGCGGGCCTCGACCTGCTCGAAGGCGCCGGTGGTGAAAACCAGCTTGTCGCTGCGCAGGACGTCGTAGGTATTGAGCGCATCGCTGGTGGTGAGGAAGACGTTGGGCACGTTCCGCGAGGCCAGCATCAGGTTCTTGTCCTGGGCTTGCGCCACGAGCAGCGTGCTGCCTTTCAGCTCCAGCGCGGAAAGAAGCCCAACAAACTCGCTGGTCTTCGAGGACGCGAGCTTCAAGTCATTGACGAGGACAACGTCGCCGGCGCGAAGCCGCTCGGAGAGGGCCTTGCGCAGCGCGAGCTGCCTGGTGTTGCGGGATATCTTCTTGGTGTAGTCGCGGGGCTTGGGCCCGAAAACCACGCCGCCGCCGCGCCACAGGGGCGACTGGAAGGAGCCGGCGCGAGCGCGGCCGGTGCCCTTCTGACGCCACGGTTTCTTGTTGGTGCCGGCGACCTCGCCGACGTTCTTGGTGCAGGCGGTGCCCATGCGCTGGGCCGCCTGGTAGGCGACCACCGCGTCATGAACAGCCTGGGTTCCTCTCCCGTCCTCGACGATCGGGAACTGGACTTCCCTTTCGCCCTGGGGGGCTCCTTTGGTGTCTTTAATCGTAAGCTTCATGGCAATGCGTTAATTGGAGACAGGCAGCAGGGTTGCCCCTACTTCTTCTTGGCCTCCGTCTTCTTGATGTTCTCAGGCCGCTCGGCATGGGGCTTCCAGCCTTTGGGCTGCTTCTTGGACTCGCGGATCACCACGTAATCGCCGTTTGCGCCCGGGATGGCGCCCCGGATCAGCAGCAGGTTGTCCGCCTCGCGGACCTGAACGATCAGGAGGTTCTGGGCAGTGCGGCGGACCTGGCCCATGTGGCCGGGCATCTTCATGCCCCGCATGACGGTGGCGGGAAACAAGCGCTGACCGATGGCGCCGGAGCGGCGATGCCAGCCCTTGGCACCGTGCGTGGAGTCGCCGCCACGAAATCCGTGCCGGCCGACCACACCCTCGAAGCCTCGCCCTTTGGTCACGCCGATGGCATCCACGTAGTCGCCGGGGGCGAACAGGGTGGCACCGACGGTTTCGCCGGGCTTGACCTCTTTGTTGAAGTCGCGAAATTCCTTGATGCGCTTGACCGCCACGCCGTTGAATTTCTTGATATGGCCCACCAGAGGCTTGGGCAGACGCTGCTCTTTCTGGTCGTCAAAGCCCAACTGCACGGAGTTGTAGCCGTCGGTCTGCTGTGTTTTGCACTGCAGCACGCGATTTGGGCCGGCAAGGACGATGGTGACCGGCGTGATGACACCCTTGGCATCATAGACGCGAGTTTGCCCGAGTTTCTTTCCTAGGAGTCCGAGTGGCATAGGCAGTTAGATTTTAATGGTGATGTCCACGCCCGCGGGGAGGTTGAGCTTCTTGAGCTCATCCACGGTTTTGGCGGTCGGCTCGATGATGTCAATGAGCCTCTTGTGGGTGCGCTGCTCGAAAGTCTCCTGGGACTTCTTATCCGAGTGCGGTGAGCGTTGAACGGTGAACCGCTCGATGCGCGTCGGCAGCGGGATGGGCCCGGCCACACGCGCGCCGGTGCGCTTTACAGTGTCCGCGATGTCGCGGGCGGATTGGTCGATGACTCGATGGTCAAAGGCCTTAAGTCGAATACGAATACGTTGTCCAGCCATACAAAGAACAATTGTCTATTAATGGTTTGTTCTAATCTGCGTTTCCCGGTCAGGGGAAACGGAGCGCGGAATATAACAAGCCCAGCGAGAGACGCAATAGGTTTTTCAATTTATTTTTGGATTGCCCCGGTTCCCCTTTGATTCGTGAGGATTATGCTTCCATTGGCCGGGGCGGAGAGGTATTCAAAGGCAGGCTGCCATTCAGGAGCGGCTTGGCATTGCACAAGATCATGGATCCCGAAATTTCGATGGCAAAGGGCCGACCGGCCCGTGCTGCGCGCCGGGGGCGAGCCCCGGGTGCGGCATGGCGGCTGGATCTGCTCTGCCTGACCGTCCTGTGGGTGGCGCTGGCCGCGCCGGCGCAAACCGCCACGAACAGCGAGGCGATGTCCGAGACCGTCGCGATGCTCACCGGCAAGCTGGAGGAAGCCAGGGCCGAACTCAGCAGGGTGCTGGCGGCCCAGGCCAGCACGAACAACCCCACCCGCGGCGCCACGGCACTCGAAGCCACCGAATACCGGCTGACGGCGGAGTCGGTGGTCCGGGTCTGCCAGCAGCAGATCGAAGAGCTCGAGCAACTGGGGGACGCCAGGCAGCGCCTGAAGGATTTTGAGCCCACCGCCAAGCAGTGGCAGGGCTTCACCCAGCCCCCGCCCTACTCGATCCTGATGGTGGACAGCCTCCGCGATTCGGTCCAGAGCCTCAGCGCGAAGGTGGCGACATCGGAAGCTCTGCACGACCTGCTTACACGCTACAGCGTGGACACCCAGGCGAGAGTGCGGGAATCTGACGGGCGCTTGCGGCTGCTGGCAGAGGACCTGGAAACCAGCGAGGACCCCGAGAAGACGGACCGCCTCAACTGGGAACGCACACAGGAAACGATGGCAAATCGCCTCGCCTCGACCACCGCGGCCTTGAATGATATCCGGCGGCGCAAGGCGGAAGCGGAGCTGGCGGATTCCCGGATGCGGCTGGCGCTGGCCCGGCGGAAACTGGCCCTGGCTTCAACCCGGACCCGCTTCGCGCAATCCGAGCTGGACCAGGTGCTGGCCAACCTCGACGCCGAGCGGCAGCGTCTTCAAACCGAGCTTCAGTCCGCGGAAGCCGACCACGAGCGCCGGCAGCACGCCCTGGCTGCCGCGCGCGCGGACGCGCAGAAAGCCCTGAGCAAGCCGGAGGGGACGACTGCGGATTCGAACAACCAGGCGTCAAGAATCCGGCATCTCGAGGATGTGGTGCAGTTTCGAACCGCGGAATCGGAGACCAGCTCGGTGCGCCAGGCGGCCCTGCGGGAGCTTGTTGACCTGATCACCCAGGAACGCGCGCTCTGGCAATTGCGGTTCGGCAGCTTCAACACCCACGACCTGGCAAAGCTCCAGGAGAGCTACCAGCAACTGGCCGGCCTGCTGAAACTGGTGCAGGGGGCAAAGCCTTTCTTCCTTCATCACGTTGACCTGGCTGCAAACCTGATCACCGAGCAGAGCAACCGCATCCAAAACCGCCCGATGCTGCCGGCCGACCTCGAGCAGGCCAAAGACCTGCTCGGTCTCTACCACCAGAGGGAGGAGGTGGCCTACCGCGCCCTCCGGGGCCTCGAGAAGCTCGAACGCCTTTGCCTGTGGTGGAAGCAGTCGCTCGACGAAAGCCGCCGCGAACTGCCGCTGGGGGGCCGGATACGCGACCTGTTCACCGAGTTTTCATCGTTCGCCGTCAAGCTCTGGCAGTTCGAGCTGTTTGTGGCTGAGGACACGATCACGGTGGACGGGCAGCCGATCACCGGACGGCGCAGCGTGACGGCCGGCAAGATCGTCATGGCGATCCTGATCCTGGCCGTCGGCTACTGGCTCTCGATTCTGCTGGCGAGCTGGCTGGAGCGGATAGCGGTCCGGCGCCTGCACGTGGAGCCCAACCAGGCGAACCTGATCCGGCGCTGGGCACGGGTGGCGATCATCATCGCCCTGGCCATCTTCAGCCTGGCATCGGTCAAGATCCCGCTGACGGTCTTCGCCTTCCTGGGGGGCGCACTGGCCATCGGGCTCGGCTTCGGCACCCAGAACCTGCTCAAGAACTTCATCAGCGGCATCCTGATCCTGTTTGAGCGTCCTTTCCGCGTCGGGGACCTGGTGGATGTCGGGGGGAACCGCGGGACGGTCACGAGCATCGGGATCCGATCAAGCGTGCTCCAGCTTTGGGACGGCACGGAGACACTGATTCCCAACAGCACGCTGCTCGAGAACAACCTGACGAACTGGACCTACTCGAATCATACGGGGCGATTCACCCTCACGGTCGGCGTGGCCTACGGCTCGGACACGAGGCGGGTGGCGCAAGTGCTCGCCGATGTTGCCGATCGCCACGGGCTGGTCCTCAAGGCCCCCGCGCCCCAGGTGCTGTTTGTGGATTTCGGCGCCAGCGCCCTGAATTTCGAACTGCGCTACTGGGTGGACGTGGTGAAGAGCAACGCCGCGCAGGTCGGCAGCGACCTGCGGCACATGATTGCGGGAGCATGCACGGAAAACAGCATCGTCATGGCATTCCCGCAGCAGGATGTGCACCTGGATTCCAGCCGCCCGTTGCGGATCGAATTGGCACCTCCGAGCGTCTGAGCGTCTGAGCGTGCTGCGATGCTCCACGCTTCCACGCTCCACGCTCTCCACGCTCTCACCCCCCCTGGCAGCCTAGCCGGGAGCCGGGGCTGATGGGGTGGCCCGCGAGGAATTCGTGGGGGCGCAGGCGCCGGCCGCCTTCCCGCTGCACGGCCAGGATGCGCAGGGCCTCCTGGCCGCAGGCCACGATAAGCCCGTTCTTGTCGGCCTGCAGCACCTCGCCGGGAGCACCGGAGCCGGGCACAATCTCCGCCTCCCACACCTTGAGCATCTGGGGGTTCGGCGAGGCGGGCAGATGCGTGAACGCGCCCGGCCACGGCACGAGACCCCGAACGCGGTTCCAAACAATACGGGCCGGCTGCCGCCAATCAATGATCCCGTCCGGTTTGGCGATCTTGGGGGCGTAGGTTACACCTTCCAACGGCTGGGGACGCGCCACAAGCTTGCCGGCGACGTAATCCGGAATGACACGCACCAGCAGCTCAGCACCCATCAGGGCCAGCCGGTCGTGGAGCGTGACGGCGTTGTCCTCCGCCCGGATCGGGGTGACGTCCTGCGCCAGGATGTCACCGGTATCGAGCGTCACATCCATCTTCATGATGGTGACCCCGGTTGCGGCATCGCCGTTCAGGATAGCCCACTGGATCGGGCCCGCCCCGCGGTACCTGGGCAGGAGGGAGGTATGCACGTTCAGGCAGCCGAAGCGGGGCAGATCCAGGATGCTCCTGGGCAGAATCTGGCCATAGGCGGCCACGGCGATCAAGTCGGGGGCCAGGGCGCGCAGTTCCTCCACGAAATCCGCGCTGCGGGCTTTCTCGGGCTGCAGGACCGGGATGTGATGCCGCAACGCCAATTCCTTGACCGGCGTGGGCTGCAGCTTGAGATCCCGTCCCTTGGGCCGGTCGGGCTGGGTAACAGCCGCCAGCAGGTGCAGGCCCGGCGCGCCGAGCAATGCCTGGAGGCTGACGCAGGAGAGGTCAGCCGTGCCCATAAAGACAACTCGGAGGTCGGCCATGAGCTTGGGAAAGATTACTTGAATCCGAGGAGCCGCCTGGCGGCCGAAGCCCGGGGCGGCTTGGGGCTGCCCGGCGCCACGGCCGGACCGGTTACCGTGCGTTTGCCCAGCGAGGTCGAACAGCGGGCGCAGACGAACTCATGCAGTTCGCCCGTGGGCAGCACGAGCAGCAGGCGCTCGCGAACCGGCTGGGAGATCTTGCATTTCGGGCAATAGAGCTCGCTGGCGGTGAATTTGCCGAACTGCTGGGTCATCTCACTTCGCGCTCTTGTGCTTCAGCACGATTTCCTTGATGTCCTGGAACGGAATCATGACCTCCTCCGAGGCATGGCCGTGGTGCACCTGCACATGGAAGTCGTTCGACGCGATGCGGCTGATCCGCTCGGTGGTATACTCACCCCGCGCGGACTTGATCACCATCACCATGTCCCGGTCGGCATCACGGCGGACAACCCCGAAGAAGCCGGCGAACTTCGTCTCGATGAACCGGCGATTGAATGTGAACTGGCCGCGCTGGAACGTGGTGCTGGCCGGGATGCCGGACTCTTCCTTTTCCGGCTCCGTGTGCGCCAGTTTCAGCCCCGCGGGGTGCGCGACCCCATCGCCCTGCATCGGGTTCACCCCGGCGGACGCGCCTTCCTCCCCAGCCCCCGGCGCCGGGGCGGGCGCGGTTTCCATCGCCGGCTCGGCGGCCGGCATCTTCGTGGGCATGGAAAGGAAAATGATCGGCCCGACCACCGGCAGGACCGCGGACACCCCGCAGACCAGCGCCAGGGATTGGGCGCGGAAGATAGACACCTCGTAGGCTGCGTAGAGGTTCGCCGCGTAGATCAGCAGCAGGATGAGGAGGCCCGGGCCGGAAGATAAGAGCGCGCCAAACAGGGACACGGCAGCGGACCGTTCGAGGCGCGGGGGCAGCTTGATCGTCACCTCGGTCTTCTTGATCTTCTCCTCGGCGGAGATCTCAATAAACGGGTCCACGTAAGGCTGCAGCTTGGCGATCTGCGCGAACTTCTTCAGGTCCTCCTGCGAAAAGCTCGCCCAGGAAATCCGCTTATACTCCCCTTCCCCGACCTTGATCTGGGCTCCGGCATCGTTGGCCGACGCGACAAGCACCTCACCGGTGAGGGTCTCACCGTTGGCAAGCTTGAACGTCTCGGCGCGGAGCGGGCCGACTAAGAGCCCGCAAGCCAATAAAACGATCACTATGCATAATCTGCGCACCATGCTTTTGGGATAACAGATGCCCCCCCGCAAAGAAAGGAAAATTGTGGGCGATGGCGCATCCCGAAGCATGACAGGGCTGCATCAAGCTGGCGACCAAGCCCAATCCCCCCACAACGCGGTCAGGGTAACACGTTGAGCCCTGCCAACGCAGCCAGCGACCGCTGGCGTTTATCGAAGCTCAGAAATTCTGTCCGGCCAAGGATACGCCCGAACGCTACGTGCAGTAGGTCAAGCGTGCGCACGCCGGTCGTTCCAGTGAATTGGTCGCAGAGCGACTCGGCCTCGGCATACGCTGCCTCGGCGTCTGCGGAGGCCAACTCGAGTGCCCCGTGGGCAATGTCCTGCCCAAACGCTGTCCAGACAGCGGCTCGCTGTTTTTCGGTGATCATCTGGCGAAACACCGCCAGACGAAGTGCGTTGCGGAACTCCAGCGCCACCAACGGGGTCACCGGAAGGGGTTCTGTCACGGTCTGCATGATCGCCGCCGCAGCAGCAGAAGTCGTTTCGTGCAGGTGAAGGGACAGCAGGAATCCCGTGTCGGCGTAGTAGTTCATCGCTCTCCGCGGTTCGAATCGCGAACAGCAGCCGAGGCTTCCGTCGAAAGCATCGTATCGCCAAAGACTCGCTTCAGCCGAGCAAGGTAGTCAGGATGTTTCACGGGGTGGGGTGGGGGAGAAATCACCGCTACAGCTTTGCCCTCCTTTACCACCTGAACCTCCTCACCCGTCTCAACCCATTTCAGCACTTTGGGGAAGTCCAGACCAACTTCCGTGACTGTCGCTGTTTTCATACCCTTCCAGCCTGCCCCACCCAAAAGGGACTGTCAATCCAACGCCGCCAGGATTTGCTTCTGGTGAAGATCCCCGGAACCAGGCCATGCCTTTGTCCCGAAGGCGTGCGGCGTATCAAAAGCCAGCCGCATTGGGCTCCAAGTCTGTGTTACCTCACAGCCTTTGTGACGACGGGCCGGATGCCGGGCATTAGAGCGATTTGTTACATTCCGGGGGTCCCCACATACCACCCTGCCCCCTCAAGACCCCGTATCGGGCTCCTGGCGGGTTCCCGGGGCATTCCAAGCCTCCTCCCCACCCCCCGTTTCAGTCCGCATCACTCGGTCCACCTGTGTTCAGCAGTGAATCCCTCCCGCTCCCGGCTGCCGCTTTGTTACGGTACAAACCCAAAGGCAGAGGCATTGGAAGGGTGGCGCAAGCGTGATTCAACGGTAGTGCTACGGTATGGCCCCAGTAGCACTACGGTAGCGGCCCCA
>JAPLUA010000319.1 GCA_026397855.1 Verrucomicrobiota bacterium
CCAGCCCCGTGCCGCCCCGCCGCCGCGACGCACTGCTGTCCGCCTGGATAAACGGCTGGAAAAGGCGGGCGCTATCCTCGGGGCTCAGCCCGATCCCCGTGTCCCGCACCTCGAACCGCAGCCGCACCCGCCCCCCTTCCGTCCCGAGGCAACTCACTCGGATCGTCACCCCGCCCCGATCCGTGAACTTCAGCCCATTCCCCGCCAGGTTCAGCAGCACCTGCCGCAGCCGCCCCGAGTCCCCCTTGATCCAGTCCGGGATAACCTCCGCCAGGTCGGCCGCCAACGCCAGCCCCCGCTCCTGCGCCCGCGGCTCCAGCAGCCGCACCAGATCCCCCGCCAGCTTCCGCAGGCTCATCGGCCTCTCATCCATCGGCAACTGTCCCCCCGCCTCGATCTTCGACAGATCCAGAATGTCATTGATGATATGCAGCAGCGCATCGCCGCTCGCCGCCACCGTCCGCGCATATTCCGCCTGCCGCGGATTGAGGGGCGTCTTGAGCAGCAAGCTCGTCATCCCCAGCACCGCGTTCATCGGCGTCCGGATCTCGTGGCTCATCACCGCCAGAAACTCGCTCTTCGCCCGGCTCGCCTCGTTCGCCTCCTCGGCCAGGGCGTTCGCGCGCGCATTGGCCGTCTCCAGGGCCGCGTTGGTCTGCCGGAGCTCCTCCTCCGCCTGCTTGCGCCTGGTGATGTCACGCGCCACACACGTCACCCCCGTCCGCGTTCCGCCACCGCCTTGCAGCGCCGTCACATGCATCTCAAACCACGACGGACCAGCCGCACGATCCAGCCGATAGACCGCCTCCGCCGCGTTGCCCGTCTGCAATGTCTCCACCACCGCCTGCCGGATGCTCTCCAATGCGGGTTCCGGCAGCCCGACCTCCTCCAGACGTTGCCCCAAACACTGTTCCGGATAGGCCACGAACTCCTGCCCGGAGGGATGATAAAACTCCTGAAATCTTAAGTCCTGATCCAGGACAAAGACCAGGTCGTCCATGCTCATGATGAGCGACCGCAGCCGGGTTTCACTCTCCTGTAGCTTATCCTCCAATTCCTTCCGCTCCGTGATGTCGACCAGCACCACCAGGCATTCCCCCCCGGACGCCTTGCTGGCACCGTCGAGCCGAACGACACGCGCCGACGCCCCGCCTTCCCCCAGGGCCAGCTCACACCCGCCAGCATGCTGCCCCGCAAACACCCCTTCCAGAAAGCCGGCCAAGGCGGCCCGGTTCGACTGCGCCACGAATTGCCCCAGACGCCGTTTCACCAGGTGAGCCCTGTTGCCCCCGAGCAACGTCGCTGCGGCCAGGTTCAGCTGTCGGACGCCCCAAGCTGAGATAGCCCACCGGCGCGAAGTCGTACAGCTCGGTGTAGCGCTCCAGAGCCGTGTGCAGATCGTCCTGGATCGCCAGCAGGCTCTCGTTCTGCAGCTCCAATTCCTCCCGGTGCGCCTCCAGCTCATGCTGCAGCCGCTCCCGCTCCGCATCGCTCGGCGGCGTTTTCGTCGTGCGCCGCTGCTTCACCCGCGCCTCCGCAGCGCCGCGCAAACCCGCCGCATCAGGGGTTGATGGTAGATCTGGGCCGGGAGCGGGTGTGGGTTGGGTCATAATGCTAAAGTGCGGTTCCCGCCTTCATCACGGCGCGCCAGACCAAGACCAGGGAGGGTGGCAGGCGGAGGAGCGGAGGATGGCGAGCGGAAACGATCTGTTGCTGGCGGGCCTTTGCACCGGAACTCTTCGCCTGCGTGCCCCATTCGAGCAGGCCGCAGAGCAAAGCACCCCCTTCGTCGCGGCGCAAGCCGTAGCGGAACCCATCTCCCAACTCCCGCGCCAACTACGTGGCGATGGCATGATCATAGAGCCTGTAGCAACAGGCAATGGAACCTAGAGTGCCGCAGCTTCACAGAGCAAGCACCAAGTTGCCTGCCGCCAAGGAGTTTGCGTCCAAAGCCCCGTCACAAAGGTAGCTACGGTGCGTATAGGGAGAGCATACGGCGAGTATCGGGAGGGACTGCGGTGGGGTCGGTGGTGGTGCAAGGACTTGAGGCAGCCCTGTCTGTCAGGGCGCAACTCCTGGCATCCTTTCGCAATCTTGCGCGTCGTGGGTAGCCGTGAGTTGTGCCCCGGGCCGGGGCAACACGGCAGTTTTACTGGTTCGCAACGCCGGACTTGTGCTAGATTTGCCTGTCGCCCATAGAATAGTAACAGCCGTGACATGTTAGCAACGAACGAACTGATTCAGGAAGCCGGCCTGCCGCGCAGGCTCGGAGAGGTGCTGCCGCGTTGGTTGCGCGAGGTGCCGCTCTACCAGCGGTCAGGCGAGATGCACCGCGCAGCCGGCCCAGGGATGTTCATCGAGGATTTGCGGGGCCTGCCGTTTATCACGAAGCAGGACATCCGCCGCGGCTTCCCCCGCAATTTTCTTCGCCCGGGCGTGGAGCTTGACGCGTTGCTTGACCAGGACCTGGTGGAGTTGGAGCACACCTCCGGCACCTCGGAGGAGCGGACGCCGCTGCTGCTGGGGCGCGGATGGTGGGCCGAGCAGGAGGACAAGGCCCTCCGGCTCAACTCCCTGGTGGCCGGCGTGCTCGACGAATTTCCCGGGGCCCGCCGCGTCACCATCAGCTCGCCGGTCTGCAGCGGCGACATCTGTTACACTGGCACGCCATCCCGCGCCGAACGCACCTTTGGCAACGCCCTCTACGTCAGCCTGTCGCGTCTTCCGTTTCTGTGGGGTGAGGCCGACCTGGCGCGGATGGCTGCGGAGGCGGCCGAATGGCAGCCGCAGTTCCTGGACGTGGACCCGGTTTACGGGGTGGTGTTTGCCCGCTACTGCGAGCGGCACGGCATCCGCCTGCCTTCCCTGCGGTTCATCCTGGGCAGCTACGAGTTCGTAAGTGTCACCCACCGGCGGATTCTCCAGCGGGCGTTCGGCGTGCCGGTGTTTAACCTCTACGGCTCCACGGAGACCGGCCACCTGCTCATGGAAACGGAGCTGGGCGACATGCGGCCAAGCCTGGAGACGGCGTGCCTGGAAGTGCTGGATCCCGGCGCGCAAGGCGTCGGCGAGCTGGTGGTGACCACCCTGACCAATGACTTCATGCCGCTCATCCGCTACCGGATCGGTGACCTGGTGGAGCGGCTCGATCATCCCTACCACACAAGCTACCGTGTCCACGGCCGGGTGGCCGACGCGTTTGCCACCCCGGACGGGGCGCGGGTGACCACCTGGGAAGTGGACCGGTGTTTCGGGGATATGGATGGCATCGTGCATTACCAGCTTTGCGAGCGCGGGGCCGGCGACTGGCTGTTGCGCTTTGTGCCGGATCAAACTGCGCCCGGCACCGCGGAAGTCGAGGAATTACAGCGGCGCCTGAAGGCATTGCTGGGACTGCCGCACGCGCCCGCGGTCCAGCAGACCGACCTGCTGATGCCGGAAAGCTCCGGCAAGTTCCGGCTGGGCTATCCGTCGCGAAAGCCCGCGGCACCGGCCGCCGGGTAGCTATTCACGTCACAACGTGGGGCAGACCTCCGGTCTGCCCCACACCTGCACCGTGAAGGCTGACGGCGCATAAGACTAAGGTCCCATTGCCGGGCGCGGATAGGAACCGTAGAGTTGCCGCATGATATTCTGTGTCTGGGCAGGCTGGAAGTAACAACTGCCACCCGGGGCACGGGCAAACGCGCAACATGGCAACGTCCAAAGCTCTCATCGCCGTGGTGGATGACGACTCATCGGTCGTCAGATCACTGGGCCGTTTGCTGCGCCTGGCTGGATACGAGGTGGCCACCTTCGGGTCGGCGCAGGATTTCCTCGGCGCGGTCTCGATATTGCTCCCCCAATGCCTGGTGCTCGACGTGCACATGCCGGAAATGACCGGCTTCGAATTGCAGGGGCGGCTTGCAGCCCAGGGGGACTGCATGCCGGTCATCATGATGACCGCTTATGACTCGCCCTGGACGCGCGCCTGCGCCCGCCGGGGCGGCAGCTTCGGCCTGCTCGTGAAGCCGTTCGACCCGCAGGAGCTCCTCGGAGCGATCGCGGAAGCACTGGGCCCAAGCCATGGGCTTGTCAACGAGCCCGGCCCCGGGGAATAGCTCATTCGCCTCCTTGAAGGGGCGCTTCTTATCCTGGCAATAGGGTGACCGAGGATCTTACGCGCAACCTGGCGGGCCCCGGGGATCGTGGTGTTCTGGCCGACGGCGGCAACGAACTGGGTGCTGGAGGGGATGGCACGCTGATCGAGCTGCTGGTCGTGATCGCAATCATTGCGTTGCTGGCGGCCATGCTGTTGCCTGCGCTGAGCCGGGCCAGGGAATCCGCGCGGGCAACGCAATGCCTGAACAACTTCCGGCAGCTTGGCCTGGCGGCGAAACTCTATGCCGATGACAACGCGGACGAGCTCCCCCGCAGCCAGCACTCGGCGTTCGCGAACGGGCTGATGCCGTGGGAGCGGACGCTGGCCCCACTGCTCGGGTCCAGCACGGTGCTGTGGACGACCCTGCTGGCAGGGGTTTATCACTGCCCAGCCGACAAGAAGGCAGCGCCATGGAGCTACGGATTGAACGTGTATTACGAGCTCGGCCCGGACGACGACTACACCGGCAAGCCGCAGACCTGGCGGCGCACCGGCCAGGTGCCGAAGCCGGCGGCGACCATTCTGTTTGCCGAAAACAACAGCGGCGCCGACCACATCATGCCGCACTTCTGGATGGTCGCCAGCGACGCAGAGGACGTGGACTCCAAACGGCACGGTTCAAAGGCGAACTACGCGTTTGCCGATGGGCACAGCCAGTCGCTCCTGTTCGCGCGGACCTACACGCCGCCGCAGTTGGATTTGTGGAACCCTTCCCTGGCGCCGTGAGCCGGTCCGGGGTTTTCCTGGAATAGCAGGGCCAGACGCAGACGGGCGCATCCGCGAGTTGCTGGGGGGGAGCGCCGACATTCTTGTCGGCAAGTTCGTGTGGCCGCGCAGGGGCAACCTGGGAACACGCCGACAAGAATGTCCAATGCCGCCAGCTCCGCGGAGAAAAAGCCGCAGCCCCTGGAAGAATTGGACCACGGATAAAACCGGATGGGGCCGGATAAGGCCCCGGAGCCTTTTGTAACATTCCCCCTGGCTGCCCGGGTGACTATGTAACAAATGCCACCCTGCGCCTTCCCGTCCACCCCGGAGCGTGCCTCACCGGTGTTCCAACGGTATTACACCCGTATTGCCCCGGTAGCACTACGGTAGCGGCCCCATGTTGATCTGATCAACATGGGGCCGCTACCGTAGCAATACGGGTGCGCTACCGTAGTACTACCGTTGGAACATCGGTCCCCCGGGGGGGAAGCGGCCCTTCCGGCCGGCTATAGTCCTTGTGATGTAACAAAAACCGAGCTGGGCAGCGCGGAGGGGCGCGTCCGGGGGGCTACCTTCCGGAGAGTGGGGAGCCCGGGGGCGACGTTACTTGGGGAGCTCGTGGCCGAACACCGAGCAGGCTGGGGGATGGTTGAGCTTGCCAATCACGTAGCTGCCGCCGTCGGGGCACTTGGGTAGTCTCCGGCCTTGAAGATAGCCAGCCAAGTCCTCGGCGGTCGGTGTGGCGTCTTCCGCCTTCCGCTTGTCCAATGCCCAATTCTGCTTTGCCAGTTCGATCCATTTCAGTTGATTGCCGCAAATCTTGCGGCGGGCGTTCCGCACGGCGGTTTGATCCGTCGGCTTCGAATCCACCAGCAACAAGCGCGCGACCCGCCATTGTGGGTCGTCCGGGATCCCGCCCGCGCGAATCGTCTGTTTCCAGGTGTCGAGCTTCTTCTGGTGCTCCGGTGCCGACCCGGGGCTGCGGTCCGGGTTCGCCCAGAAGACGGCGACCTTGTCCAGGTGCGCCAGCACCGCGTCCCGCTCGCCTTTCCGGAGCAGTTCTCCCGCGAGCACGAAGTCGGGCCCAAAGGAGTCGAGCTGGGGCGAGCCGGGTGTCTTGCCGGACTCCGCAAGGGCGGGGCTCGGCAAGGGGCCGCCTGGGGGCCGCCATGGCGCCCTCGCCGAGGGCGATGCGGCCCAGGAGCGAGTGCATCTCGTAAATGACATTGCCGTAGTTCCAGTTGGTCACGGTATTCGATGCGAGCAAGGTTTCGGCGATCGCCCGGGCCTCTTTGGCCCGCGTGCCGGACTCGACGTAAGCCAGGGCCAGTCCCGCGTCGAGGGTTCCCAGGTTACCCGTCAGCTCCCGGTTTCCCGGTTTCGCCTGTAGCGCCCTGGACACCGTCTCCCTGGCGGCGGTCAGGTATTCGATGGCCCGCGTATAGACTTCTGTGCGGCTGGCCGGCGGCAGCCTCCAAGCCCGGGCATGTTCGGAGCCAAAGGCGTAGGCCTGAAGGAAAGTCGCCCAACGGCCGGCCGGTTCCCGTTGGATGGCGGCGAGCAGCAAGGGTACCTGTTTCGGGTTGGGCGAGCCGTCCAACAGGCTTTGGGGTGCCTGCATGAAGGCCGCGACCTCGGCGGCGGAAACCGCCGTGTTGGTGATGCTGGCGGCTGGCTCGGTCTGGGCGGCGGCTGCCAGGGCGGCCAGCGTCATCGCCAGGCAGGGCGCCAGGGCGAAGTCGCGGAGGATCGGTTTCATGCATTGAATCATGTCGTTCCTAGTGTCGCCTATTTCGGGGACTGCGCGGGTTTCTTTTGCAGGGTCAACGGGACGCTGTTTTCCTCGTGGGTGAACTGCCGGTGCCCTCCTTGTTCAGGGTTCCCCGAAAGGCGCCGTGAGCGATTCTCATTCCGAACTCCACTTTCTGGCCGGTCTGTTTCACGTCATTGATCGGCAGGTTAGTGGCGTTGGGAGTGTCAAAGGTCGTCAGGGACGTCTTGTCCGGCTGGTTCTTGAAGTGGAATACCATCCGGAACCCGCCGTTGGGCATCTTGAGCAATCCTTCCCAGTCGCCTTCCAATTCCTTCGACACCGCCGGGCTGGCCGGGATCAATTCCACCTTCGCCTCGCCCGTGCGTTTGAATGCGACAGGCTGCGAGCCCCGGCCGGAGATCGTCCCCTTCATGCTCCCGTTCGGGCCCAGGGTCAGGTCGAATCGGGCCGACATGAGTTCGAGGGCAACAAACTTCACGGATGTGCCGTTTACCGCCACATCCTTCACAACCAGGCCTGTTTTGTTCTCCGAGGGAAGGCCCATGCTGGCGATCCACTCCGATTTCGCGTTCTTTGCCAGGTCGAGCGTCACCCCAATCCGCTGCGTGCCATCCCCGGCGATGTCGGTTTCCCAGTGGCCGGCGGGGCCTGCGCCGGTAGCGCGCGGGTCGGCGGCCGGCGCCGCGCCGGCTCCGGCAGCAGTGAGGGCGATGACGGCGCCGGCAATCGAGGCGGCGAGAGCGGATTTGATGTTCATGCCGAAAGGAGTATAGGCAGCGGGCCAGTGGGGGAGGTGATTCATAGGTCTTTTCATAGCGTTAAGTTCATTGTTTTGGATTCAGTTTCTTTAGCCACTACCCGCAACTCTAACACGCGAAGCGGCGAACCTGTTAATTGCTATTTTTGTGAGAGGCATCGTTTAAAGCAATGGAGCGCGCGATGGCGAGGATGCACCGAGTTGGCCAGCCCCACGCGCAGGCACGCCCTGCTTCTTCACCCTCCCGCGGCGGGAAGAGAGGGGGAAGATGCGCGTGTCCTGGGTCGCGTGTTCGGCAGCGAGGGGCTTACCGGAGGTGCGCCGGTTCTGTCCGGCAAGCCCAGGTGGGCGCGACGAAAAAGGATAAAATTGTTGCCTCCGCTATTGACAGGATCCCCAGACTTCGCA
>JAPLUA010000067.1 GCA_026397855.1 Verrucomicrobiota bacterium
CAACGCTGGGCCGAGTGGTGTGAACAATGGGTGGGGCTCATCAACGGCCTACTTGCCGCCAACCGCCCACGGCGCCGGTCGTGGTTTAAAAAGCAGGTGCAGCAGTTCGAGCCCCTGGATCAGAAGGTGCGCCGGCAGGTCCAGGAGATCAAAACCGTTTGGACCGTGAATCTCGATCGTTTCACTCAGCTGGATATGAGGAGCCATATCACAAGGCGTCCCTCTGCCTCTCGGCGGGTCCAGCAATGCCTTTCTTCGGGAAGCCGGCCTCCCACAAGCCATCGCGGGAGCCACCGGTTGGTGCCTTACTTCATGCGGTCAAAGGTCTTCTTGAGAATCTCCCAGTCCTTCAGGCCCTTGAACTTCTCGGCGGCTTTAGTGCCGATGTCTGCTTCCTTCGCGTTCTTCGTGGGCTTGGATGCCTTGTAGAAGACGCCGAAGTAACCGGGGAAGGCGCTGCTGGCGAGCTTGTAGGCGGCGACATCGTCGGTGACGTCGTGGTCGGCCGGGATGAGGTTGAAAACGCCGCCCTTGCGGGGGTTCGCGGCATCGAAGGCTCCCTCGTAGAACTCGACGCACTCGCTGAGGCACTCGATGAAGCTGAAGCCGTCGTGGTCCATGGCGGCCTCCATCATCTGCAGAAGGTGGTTCGGGTTCGCGCTGGTGGTTCGGGCGACGAACGAGGCGCCGGCGGCGATGGCCTGCTTCATCGGGTTAATCGGGTAGTCCACCGCGCCCCAGATGTCGGTCTTGCTCTTGTATCCGATCGGGGAGGTGGGGGATGTCTGTTTCTTGGTCAGGCCGTAAACCCAGTTGTCCATCGCGACGCAGGTCAGCTTGATGTTCTTGCGGGCGGTGTGGGTGAAATGGTTGCCGCCGATGGAGAAGAGGTCGCCATCCCCGCCGAAGACGAACACATGGAGGTCGGGACGGGAGAGCGAGATCCCGCTGGCGAAGGAGAGCGACCGCCCGTGGATGTAGTGTGCGCCATAGGCCTGCACGAAATAAGGGAAGCGGCTGGAGCAGCCGATGCCGGAGACGGTGGTGAACTTCTCCTGCCACAGCTTGCGCTTTTCAATCATCTTGAAGTAAAGGGCGAGCACGGAGAAATCTCCGCAGCCGGGACACCAGGTCGGGTGATCGGCCGCGATCTCCTTCTTGGTCAGGGGCTTGCGGTCGGTGGCGGATGGGAGGACAGCTAAATTCGCTGCGGGAGCGGGAGAGCTTGCGGTGGCACTCATATACCAGAATCGTTGGAGCTTAAAGTAATGGGAACGTTTGGTGATCGGGGATCGGTTAAGGTTTGCTGGGGCTGGCGGAGGTGTCGGCCTTGACGCGTTCAAGGATTTCTTTCACTTTCCAGTTCAGGCCGTCGGTCTTGTTGATACCGCGAATCCTGGCGTCGCAGTAGCGGGCGCGCAGGAGGCCGGCGAGCTGGCCGTAGCCGTAGAGCCCTTCGTCGTTCATTTCGACGACCAGGATGCTCTTGAAGCCGCGGAAAACGGTCTCCAAGCCCGGGGGCAACGGGTTGAGGTACTTGATGTGCAGGGCGGACATGCTGTCGCCGGCAGCGCGGACGCGGTCCACGGCCTCGCGGATCGGACCTTGGGTTGACCCCCAGCCCACCAGCAGCACATCTCCTTCGGCCGACCCATAGACCTTCGGCGTGGGAAGGGTGGCCTCGAAGGCCTGGAGCTTCTTGCGCCGTTTGGCGGTCATCTGCATGTGCAGCTTCGGGGAGGCGCTGGGGTGGCCCAGTTCGTCGTGCTCGAGACCGCCGGCAATGGGATACCTGCCGCTCAGGATGCGGGTGCCGGGCACCACGCGCGGCGTGACCCCGTCGGGCGAGGACAGGTCGTAGGGTTTGTAATCGGCCACCGGGGTTAAGTCCGGGGTGATGTCCTGGCAAACCTTCTCGAGATTCGGCTCGGGGAAGGCTTCGATGCGCGCCGCAATGCCTTGGTCGCTCAGGAGAAACACCGGCACGTTGTATTTGCGCGCGATGTTGACCGACTCGATGGCGGTATAGAAACATTCCTCGACGTCCGCCGGCGCGATGACCACCCGTGGAGCGTCCCCGTGGCTTCCGAACACGGCCAGGTTCAAATCCGACTGCTCGACCTGGGTTGGCAGGCCTGTCGAGGGGCCGCCGCGCTGGATGTTAACCACCACCAGGGGCACTTCGGCCATCACCGCCCAGCCGAGCGCTTCCATCTTCAGCGAGATCCCCGGCCCGCTGGAGCCGGTGACCGCCACGCGGCCCGCGAAACTGGCCCCATTGGCCATCGAGATCGCGGCGATCTCGTCCTCGCACTGAATGAAGGAGCCGCCGTACTTGGGCAGCTCCCGGCGCAGGATCTCCATGACATCCGACCAGGGGGTGATCGGGTAGGCGGAGCCGAAACGGACACCGGCTGCGATGAGGCCGTAGGCCACCGCCTCGTTCCCGTTCATGACAACCTGCTGGCCGGCGTTGCGCTGGCTGTCCACGAACTTGAAGGTTTCAAGGAGGTTGCCAAGCGAGTGGTTGTAGCCAGCCTGAAAGGCGGAGAGGGCGTTGCTCAGGACGCTGGGATCCTTGCCGGTGAACCGCTCGCTGACCAGTGCCTGCAGCTTGGTCACGTTCAGGTCGAACATCCTCGCGACCAGGCCGAGCGAGAAAATATTCTTGCCCTTGTCCTTGGCCGTTCCGCCGATCGCCTCGATGGTCAGGTTTGAAATGGGGACTCCCACGTGGTGATACGACGACTGCCATTCCGGGTTCGGCTCCACGTGGTCGCTGTCATAGAGAACAATGCCGTTCTTCTTCAGCGACCCGATATGGCCCTCGTATGAGTGCTGGTAAAACGCCAGCAGCACGTCGGCCTCGTCGCCGGAGCTCAGGACCTCCCCGGAGCCGATGCGCACCTGGAAGATGGACGGGCCGCCGGAAATGGTCGAGGGGATGGTCATGAAGGTCATGACCTCCTGCTCGCTCCGGCCGGCGAGCCGGGCCAGGAAGCCCCCGATCGCCTGGATCCCGTCCTGCGAATTGCCGGCAATCCGGATGACGGCTTCTGAAATCTTTGAAACCTTTGCCATTCCGCCCTTGGTCGGGGCACCTACAATAGAGTCGTTCATGAAATTACTTAATTCAAATATTGACTGCACATACAACGTTAGACAACTGAAAACAAATCAGCCTCAATAACCGTCGGCATAAAACACTATCATTGCGGCCTCCGGTGTCAAACCTCAACAGCGAATTATATTTCGTTGCGCGGCAGCCACTTGCGAGCATCCATTAAACCGCCGTCGGGCGCGCCGCGGGCTGCGATTACAATAAATGATGCTTCTTGAGGGTGAAATCAAGGCGCGTTTTTGTGGGGCCGGGTCTGCAGGTGGGCCTGCAGCGCGTCGGAAATGCCGTTGCCGTGGGAGAATTCGCTCACGTAGCCGCCCTGCTCCCGCACCCTGCGCCGGACCGGTTCCACCGCGTTGGCGGGGGCAGCCAGCCATCGTGCGTACTGGCGCGAGAGCATCGGCAGGTCATTCAGGTGGTCGCCCGCCGCAAACACATCGTCCGGGCCCAACCCAAGCCGGCGGGTCAGCTCGGCCAGGGCGGTGCCTTTGTTGTAGTCGGTGTGGCTGAACCGGGCGTAAACATCGTTGCGGACGATGGCCAGGCCGGGCACGGTCCGGGAATAGTCGTCCAAGTAGGCGTGAATGACGTCCGCGTCACCGTTGTTCCCGGCGATCAGGCAGAACGGCGAGTAGGCGTCGGCGTAGATCCGGGCATGGAAGTGGTCGGTGATCCAGGCAACGACGCGGGAGAGATCGTGCTCGATGCGGGCAAACAGACCGGCGTGGGCGCGGACGCAGGCCAAGTTCCATTCCTCCAGCCCCAGGTAACGCGAGTCCTCATGCACGTGGATCTCGCGCTCGACCAGCACGAGATAATCAGGCTCAATCGAGAGGCGGGCGCGCCCGATCGCCTCCATCAGGCTGGACATGTCGCGGCCGGTGTTGATGATCCATTTGGTGCCCTGCGACTGGAGGCCGCCGATGAGCTCCTGCACGGACCGGGGTATTGGCGGGTCCTCAAACTCGGCGAAGAGGGTTCCGTCGAAATCAGTGGAAATCAGCTTAAACGGCGGCGGCATGGCATTGGCGAGGCTGGAAAGAGGCTGGGTGGGGAGATGGAGACATTGCCTTCGGAGCCGGTTTTACGTTTGTGGCGCTTGCACTGGGACATGATTGTCGGCTATACGGTGCCATGTCAAAGATCTTATCAATATGAAGACTGCCTACCAACTTGCCATGGAACGGCTGAGTAAAGCCGCACCGACGGTCACCCTGACCGCCGGACAGAAAGCGGAAATAGCCGAACTGGAATCCATGCGTGCGGCCAAGGTCGCGGGGCGTGAGCTGTTGCTCAAGGGGGAGATTTCCAAAGCGGCGGAGCGGGGCGACGCCGAGGCGGTGGAGCAGTTGGAGAAACAACTGCTGAGCGACCGCAAATCCCTGCACGCGGAATTCGAGGAGAAGAAGGAGAAAGTGCGGCAGGGCGCCGGCAAGTAAGGCGCTGGCCCGGGGAGCCCCGGCCTTTGTTCCTCGGCCCCTTTTGAGGGGTGCTTGGTTTTTTCTGGTCGTTCCCTCGCGATCTGCTAGTTTACAAGCCAATACAAATGACCTTTTACGACAAGCTGAAGTTCGATGCGAACGGCCTGATTCCGGCGATCATCCAGGAGCAGAAGACCGGGCGGGTGGTGATGATGGCGTGGATGAACCGCGCGTCGCTGGAGAAGACCATCGCTACCGGCAAGACCCATTTCTGGAGCCGGTCGCGGCAGAAGTACTGGATGAAGGGGGAATCCAGCGGCCACACGCAAAGTGTCAAGGATATCGCCTTCGACTGCGACGGGGACACCCTTCTGATCCAGGTGGAGCAGATCGGCGCCGCGTGCCATGAGGGCTACCAGTCCTGCTTTTTCCGGTCGGTCGAGGCTGACGGAGCCGGATTCAAGGTCACCGAGGCACAACTCGAGACGCCGGAGCAGATATACGGGAAGCCGTGATGGAGGAGTTTGTCCAGTTTGCCAGCCGCAGCTACGCCCTGATCTTTCTGCTGCTGGTCCTTGCGCGCGGGGCGGACTTCCTGAGTACCTGGGTGGCCACGCCGAACATGGTCCTTGAGGGGAACCCAATCGCCAAGAAACTGGGCTGGAAATGGGGCATCCCCCTCAACCTGGCGCTTTGCTTCGGCCTCGCCTTCTGGCCTATACCGGCCATTGTGATCATCACCACCAGCATGCTGGTGGCGGCGCGCAATTTCCAATCGGCCTGGCTGATGCGGTCGCTCGGGGAGCACGCTTACCGGGATTGGTACATCGAGAGGGTTCAGGAAACAAGGCCCACGCTCTACATCTTCTGCCTCCTTGCGCAGACGGCGCTGATCGCCGGGGTGGGCGGGGCGGTGATCTATTTCAGCGACATGCGCCTCGTGCCGGCAGCCATCGGCCTGGGCATCGTCTCTTATGCGCTGGCGGTCCTCTTCTACACGTTGCTGGGCTTCTGGCGCCTGCGCCGGGGGACCGCCGGGCTGAATTGGGCCATGCAGCCGAAAACGCCCGCCCGGTATGCCTTCGAGGCGCCGGTCAACGAGGCAGGGTCTTTCTTTCCCGTTGCTGCCGATGAAGATGCCCGGCTCCAGGGCAAGTGACCGCCATAAGTTCAAATGTACTCACCCACGCTGGATGAATTCCTGAAGCTGGCCGGCCAGGGCAACCTGGTGCCGGTAACCCGCACCCTCCTGGCTGACATTGAAACCCCGCTCTCCGCGTATCGCAAGATTCGCGGGCCCGGGGAGTCGTTCCTCTTCGAGTCCGTCGAGGGCGGCGAGCACCTCGGCCGCTACTCCTTCGTGGGCTGCAATCCGCGCGCGGTCATCCGCCAGCAAGGCGCCACGGTGGATGTGATTGAGAACGGCAAGGTGACCCAGACGTTCACGATCCACGGCCAAAGCCCGGCGCCGGCGCAAAATGCCAGCGGCTCGCGCGTGCGGGACGGGCTGGAAGTGGTCGAGCGGGTGATGCAGAAGTATCGCCCGGTTCCGGCAGCCGGCCTGCCCCGTTTCACGGGCGGGGCGGTCGGCTTCATCGGCTACGAGTTTATTCACGACGTGGAACCGATCGTGCCGCGTCCGCCGCAGGACGACCTGCAGACGCCGGTCATGTGTTTCCTGATTGCCGACCAGCTCCTCATTTTTGACCGTGTGGCCCAGACGATCACCGTCCTGGTCAACGCTGTCCTGGAGGACGCGTCCAGCCCCGCCGAGGCCTATGAGAACGCCACCGGCGAGATTGACCGGCTCATCGCGTTGCTCGAGCAGCCGACCGAGCATCGCCCCGTCACCGTTTGCGCGGAGGTGCCCCCGGTGCCGTTTGAGTCGAACATGCCCCGGGAGAAGTTCTTCGCGAATGTTCTCAAGGCCAAGCAATACATCACCTCCGGGGATATCATCCAGGTGGTGGGCTCGCAGCGTTTCTCGACGCCCGTCAAAGCGTCCCCCCTGGATGTTTACCGCGCCGTCCGCTCGGTCAACCCATCGCCTTACCTGTTCCTGCTGGAGCTCGACGGCTTCTCGCTGGTCGGCGCGTCGCCGGAGATTCACGTCCGCTGCGAGGATCATGCCGTGGAGATCCGGCCGATCGCCGGCACGCGCCGCCGTGGCGCAACCCCGGAAGAGGACCGAGCGCTCGAGCAGGAGCTGCTGGGCGACCCCAAGGAGCGCGCCGAGCACGTGATGCTGGTGGACCTGGCCCGGAACGACCTGGGGAGGGTCTGCGATTTCGGCAGCGTGCGCGTTAAAGACCTCATGATCATCGAGCGCTACAGCCACGTGATGCACATTGTGTCGCAGGTCGAGGGACGCCTCTCGGCGCTCAAGACGCCCTATGACCTGATGCGGGCCACCTTCCCCGCGGGGACGCTCAGCGGCGCGCCGAAGATCCGCGCGATGCAGATCATCTCCGAGCTGGAGCAGACCGCACGCGGCCCCTACGGCGGCTGCGTAGGGTATTTCTCATTCAACGGCAATCTCGATTGCTGCATCACCATCCGCACCGCGCTCATCAAGGGCGGCCGGGCCTACGTTCAGTCCGGCGGCGGCTGGGTGAACGATTCCACGCCCGAGGCCGAATACCAGGAGACCGTCAACAAGGCCAAGGCGATGCTCAAGGCGGTGGCGATGGCGGAAGGCTTTGCCGGCCCTTCTTGAAGGTCTGGAGGATCACGCGCTTCACGGTGCCCGGGATCACGTAACACGCTAAAGCGCGAGCTTCGGGCTGGGCGCAGGCTGCCGTGGGCTACCCTCTGATTTCCAACTGCGCAAACGGGTTATTGCTGAACCCGCCCGATTTCGGGTCCTCGGTCACAACCGGGCGGTCTCTTTCAGGGCGCGCCGGGGCTGCCGGCTGGAAGATTTGTGCGCGCTGCGGCTGCGGCTGCGGCTGGGGCGGGGCGGCGGGGATGGTCTCCCCCTCTTCGGCCTGTCGAGGGCCCTTGGCCCGCTTGGCGCGGGGCAGCGGCGTAATCATGACATTGATGCCGCGCCCGATCAGCTTGGGCTCAAAGTCCGGGTGGCCGTAAGGAGCGATCTCCGCCAGGAACTTCTGGACCACCTGGAAGCCGAACTCCGTGTGCGCCATTTCGCGGCCGCGGAACTTCAGGGTGACCTTGACCTTCATGTCGTCGCAGAGGAAGTCCGTCGCATGCTGGAGCTTCACGCTCAGGTCGTGGGGATCAATCTTCGGGCTGAGCTGGACCTCCTTGACCTTGGTGGCGTGCTGGTGCTTCCTGGATTCCTTGTCGTGCTTGGCCTGCTCGTAGCGGAACTTGCCGAAATCCACGAGCCTGCAAACGGGCGGGGTGGCGTTGGGCGCGATTTCAACCAGGTCCACGCCGCTGGCGCGGGCCATGTTGAGCGCGTCGCCCAGCGACAGGACGCCAAGCTGCTTGCCGTCGGTCCCTATGACCCGAACTTCGCGGGCACGGATTTTCCCGTTAACCCTGACGAACGGACCGGAAGGAGAAGAATTGCGGGGAGCAAAAGGGGGACTCAAGAGACCCTCGTCGGTTGAGGCTTATTCATGCAGTTATGTCTGGACAATGCACGCGCATATAGCCGCTGTAAATAACACCTGCTATTTACATTCCTGTTTTAATCCTGGCAAGAAAATATTTGAGGGCCTTGGGGAGGGACATGCCGTTGACAAGTTGCTATTCTGTGGTTGATTAAGCCGGCAATTGGTGCGGGCGGACGGGAGAGCCGGGCTCGGGTCCGGTTTGCAGCCCCGTCGGTTGCGCGCAAGCGGAATACTCAAACAAATAACACAGAGAATGAAAAAGTGCATATCAGTGTTTCTGGGAAGCTCGATCTTGGTTGCCGGCCTGGCTGGCCGCGTCCTGGCTCAGGATAGCGGGCCGCCGACCCTCTTCGTGGCCCCGTTCAGCGGTGATAAGACGGCCATCCAATACTGGCAGCCTGCGTTGGGCGAAGGGCTATGCGAGATGCTCATCACCGAGTTGGGGAAGCTCAGCAAATTCCAGGTGCTTGAAAGCACGTCGCTCGGCGCGCTCAAGGACGAGATCAAGATGGGCGAGGACGGCTGGGTGGAGCAGAGCCAGAAGGTGGACAAGGGCGGGTTTGCGGCGGCGGACTTCATGTTCACCGCCAAGGTGACCCGGTTCGGCAGCAAGCAGACGAAGATCGGCCTGGGCGGGTTTGTTCCGGGCAGCCTCGGCAACCTGGGGGTGAAGCAGAGCGACTCGGATGTGCGCATTGATTGGCGCCTGGTGGATGCCGCCAACCGCAAGATCATCAAGACCGGCTCGTCCACGGCATCGAAGAAAGGATTGGGCTTCGACGTGGGGGTAGGTATTGATGGCCACGGCGGGGGCATCGGGTTTGACAACCGGGAGTTTATGGAGAGCGCGCTCGGCAAGGCGACGGTCATGGCGCTGAAGCAGATCATTGACGAGGTCAGCACCGCCACGATTCCCGAATCCGGTCGCCACAAGCAGAAGGCCGGCGCTGCCAACCAGCAGGCCGCCGCGGCGAGCGCGGCCACCCAGGCCCTCCGATCCACGCCCGGCAAAGTGCTGGCGGTGGCGGGCAAGGACACGTTGATTGTCTCCCTGGGCGCCAACCAGGGCTTCAAGGCCGGCGACAAGCTTAACCTCTACGAGACCGTTGACACCAAGGACGCCAACGGCGCGGTGGTGTTCACGGATGAGAAACTGGCGGGCGAGCTCGTGCTGCAGTCCGTGCAGGACGATCGGAGCAAGGCATCCTATTCGGGCAGCCTCGAGGCCAAAGCGGGCTGGATCGTGAAAGCCAGGTGACCGCTGCGGTGGCGGTCAGCCCTTACTGCGTCCGCCCGAACTTCTTCTCCAGCTCGCGGAAGTTCATTTCGATGAGCGTGGGGCGGCCGTGCGGGCAGGTGTAGGGCATTGCGCAGTGGCGCAGGTCCTCGATAAGGCTGTCCAGCTCCTTTCCTGCCAGCGGGTCGTTCGCCTTCACGGCGTGACGGCACACGGTCTTGGCCACCACGTGCTCGCCCAGCCGCAGGGAATTGACCTCCTGTCCGGCCGCTTTGAGCTCGTCCACCAGTTCGAGAACAAACTGGCGCGGCCCGGCCGCTTTGACGAAGGGAGGCAGCGCATCGAGCAGGAAGGTGCGCTCGCCAAACTCGCTCAAGCCAACCCCAAGCCGGGTGAGCGCGGGTAGCTGTTCCCGCAGGAAGCTCGAATCTCGCGCGGACAGTTCCACGGTTTCCGGCAGCAGCAACCGTTGGGATGGCGCCTGGTCATTGTGCTCCAACCGATTGAGCATCTGCTCGAACCTGCCGACGTCCCCCACCAGGCGCAGCGGAACTTTCAGCAGCGGCACCGGGATGTCGGAGGGCGGGGGAACGGCGGCTGCCGGCCTGGGGATCGCCGGGGCCGGTTGCGGGCCGGGGATTGATGGCGGCGCGGGAGCAGTCGTTGCCGGAGCCTGGGGCGGGGAATAGGTCTGTGCGGGGATAGGCCGCGTCGGGGTGGTGATCGGGGACGGCGTATGGGGGAAGTGGGGCAGGGCGGCCTGCACGGCTGCCGGGGCGGTTGCGGGCGCCGGGGTCATGGCGGCGGCCGACGGCTGGCCGGTGCCGGGCGGTTGCTGCGCCTGCCCGCCTGCCTGGCCGCCGTGGAAATCGAGCAGGGTTTGCCGGGCCGCCTGGGCCACGAG
>JAPLUA010000268.1 GCA_026397855.1 Verrucomicrobiota bacterium
CGGCACAGGCCCAGCCACTTCTCATTTACCAGGGCCTTGATCGGACAGGTATAAACGGAGCGTTTGCCCTGAGCGATGGCCTTGAAATGGACGGCCGCAGCCACCAGCGACTTACCCGAGCCAGTGGGCGTGTTGAGGATGACATTCTTGTCCTCGAACAGCTCCAGGATGGCCGATTCCTGCGCGGGATAAAGCTGCAGGCGCCTGCCTTCGATGTATTCGAGGAAGCGCCCCAGCAGGACATCGCTGCTGGGGTGCTCGTCACGGGGAAGAAGATTGTATAAACTCGGGATCACAAGTCAGCCGGAGAGTGGGTTGCGAAAGGCTGGCGCTCCAGGTTCAACGCAACTTTCCCAACCACTGGTTGAGAAGTTCATCCATGTCGTTCGGCCTCGTTGGCGACCTCACGCAGCAACGCGGCCTTCCAGAGATTCATTTCGGCGTGGGTTCGAAACTTCTTTGCCGGAAACCGGGGCAGCCGGGGTCCCGGCAGGACCGCCACCACCTTGGGATGTTCGGCCCACAACCGTGTCTTGGCTTTGTAGTCGTCGGTTACCTTCATCATTTCAGCGGCCGAAAACCGGCATTACCCAGCTGCGCCACCACGGATAATGTTGTCCAAGCTTCGGTTGATTGCACGCGATTTCTGAGCGCCCCCGCTCCGGTTCATTCTGCGCCAGGCTTCTGCGCGATAACGACGGCGTTCATCGCCTTGTCCCGGCGCATGATGGCGGCCCGGATGAATCCTGCGGCTGCCATGTCCTCCCGAAGTTCGGCGAAGGTGAAAGTGCCGCCTCCCTGCGTGGCTACCAGCATGTTCACGGCAAAGAGCGCTCCTGCCACCGGCTGCGTGTGGTTCGCTTCCATGAGGATGTCCCGTATGGCAATGCGACCGCCCGGCACGAGCGCCTGGAAGACTTTGGCGAATAGCTCCCGGTTCTGGGCGCGCGAATTCTGGTGAACGATGGCGCTGACCCATGCGAGGTCCGCCCCCGGCGGCAGCGGGTCTTTCATGAAGTCGCCCGCAACCAGCCGGACCCGCCGCTGCATCCGCGCGGCAGCCAGGCGTTGGCGCGCCATGGGGATCACGTGCGGCAGGTCGAAAATGGTGGCTTCGGCGGCGGGACAGGCTCGCAGAAACGCCAGGGTCCAGGTGCCGGAAGCGCCGCCTACATCCAGCAGCTTGCGGAATCGGAGCGGCCGGATGGCGCGAATGACATGGTCCGCGTTTGGCGCGGCGATGTTATCCATGGCGCCGATGAAGGATTCGTTGTCGCCGACCTCACCTCGCACGCTCGGCATCCGCCGGGCCGGGCGTCCCGTTTTGACGACCTGGGCCAACTGCACCCATAGGCGCAGGCAATTGGCCTGGTGCTGGGCCATGGCGAGCACGGTTTGCGGGCCTTCCGGCGTCAGATGATCTCCCACGATCGAAGGCAGGCGGTAGTGGTCACCGGACTTCGCCAGCAGGCGCAGCGCCACCAGCGCGTCCAGCAGAATGGTCAAACCGCGCGGCTGACAGCGCAGCCGGCGCGCGAGATCCGCCGCGCTGGCGGGTGCCGGGGCTACCGAGCTGAACAGGTCAAGGTCTGCCGCCGCCCCGACGATTGCAGCGGCCTGGTAGCTTCGGCTCAACTCCAGGAGGCTCTCCGTCGTCCAGGGGCGATTGGGTTTTCTCGTCATAAGTGTCAGGATTGTTGCAGCGCATGGCGCTTTCTTCACCACAGAGTGGTGCCGCCAGGCACCCCGGGTCAACGGAAGAAAGGGCGATTAATGGTCTTGACCACGGGGGGGTAACCCGCCTAGTTTAGCTGATTGTTAGGCATTAATGCATGTTTGCGCAATTTAAGAGCCTGTTTTCCAATGACATTGGGATAGACCTCGGGACGGCAAATTCCGTCGTTTACGTCCGCGACCGTGGGATAGTTTTGCGGGAACCCTCGGTTGTGGCGATCCAGGCGGGCACCACCAACGTTCTGGCTGTCGGTGAAGAAGCCAAGCGGATGCTGGGACGCACCCCTGGGAATATCGTGGCCATTCGGCCCATGAAGGATGGTGTCATCGCTGATTTCGAGATTACCGAAGCGATGCTGCGCCATTTCATCCAAAAGGTCCATCACCGCAAGCTGATAGCCCCGCGCGTCGTCGTCGCGGTGCCTTCGGGCATTACTGAAGTGGAAAAACGGGCGGTTAAAGACTCCGCAACTCATGCCGGCGCACGGGAAGTGTATTTGATCGAGCAACCGATGGCCTCGGCCATCGGGGTCGGTCTGCCGGTGCATGAGCCAGCGGGGAACATGATCGTGGATATTGGCGGGGGGACTTGCGAGATCGCAATCATCTCCCTCGCCGGCATCGTCTTCAGCCGCAGCCTGCGGGTGGGCGGGGACGAATTCGACGAGACGATCGTGGCGCACATTAAACGGGCCTATAACCTGATGATAGGTGAACGCACAGCGGAAGAGATCAAGATCCGAATTGGATCGGCTTTTCCGCTGGAGCAGGAATTAACCATGGAAGTCAAGGGACGCGATCTGAGCGCGGGTCTGCCGAAGACGCTGACCATCCGCTCAGAAGAGATTCGCGAGGCCTTGCAAGAGCCGTTGTCGAGTATTTTGGAGTCGGTACGCATTACCCTCGAACGTTGCCCGCCCGAACTGTCCTCCGATCTGGTGGACCGTGGCATTATGATGGCGGGCGGCGGATCGCTGGTGCGCGGCATTGATCGGTTGGTCGCCGAGGAAACCGGGTTGCCGGTTCACGTGGCCGACGATCCGTTGAGCGCGGTGGCCGAAGGCACCGGCCGGGTATTGCAGGAACTCCAATTCCTCAAGCGGGTTTCTTCCAGTTCCAAGTAGTTCCCCACCTGTCATCAGCAGTAACTGGTAGTCGGCAGTCGGTGGTCGGCCTTTGAGGTCGGGCACGCTTCGCGAGTTACTGATCACACATTGCCGGTTATTTAGATGCTAAGACGTCCGCATTATATTGCGTTGGGTCTGGTTGTGCTGTTGACGCTGGTTATTTTCAATCTGCCAAGCCGAACGACGGCCCGCTTCAAGCTGGGCATCGGGGGCTTGTTTCTGCCCCTGTTCGGGCTGGCCAGTTCGTCCCAGCAGGCCGCACTGGCGGCGGGCGACACTGTCATCTCCCGGGGTGAGTTGCTGAGGGAGATCGAGGGCTTGCGGCGGGAGAACCAGCAGCTGCGCATCCAGGCGATGCAGGCCGAGGGTGCCTCCGGCGAAAACGCCCGGCTGCGGCAGCTCCTGGGCTGGCAGCGTCAGGCGCCCTGGAAGGTGAAGTCGGCCAGGGTGGTCCTGCGCGAGCCGTCCAACTGGTGGCGCACGGTGCAGATCAATCTCGGCAGCCGGGATGGCCTGCGGGTGAACCAGACGGTCCTCACCGTGGAGGGGTTGGTTGGCCGGGTCTCGTCGGTCGGTCTTACCTCGTCGCAAGTGCTGCTGCTGGGGGATCCGGATTGCAAGGTGTCCGCCCAGGTTGAAAACGCGACGCGCGACGCAGGCATCATTGGCGCATCCGGTCCGCTGGACAGGGAATTGGTCGAGATGGGCTACCTGTCCGGGAGCGCGAACTTGAAGTCGGGGCAGGTTGTCAGGACGAGCGGGAACGGCGGCATTTACCCGCCGAATATCACCATCGGAACGGTTGTGGATTCCCATCCGGCCGAATATGGCCTTGCGACGGTCGCCCGGGTCAAGCCGGCGGCGAACCTGAACGCGCTTGAGGAAGTGTGGGTGATTTTCCAATGAGCTGGCTGCATGCCCTGTTTGTCCTGGTGACCGCCTTCCTGGCGGTGTTCTGGGAAGCCGCGTTCAGTGGCGTGCGGCACCTGGTTGGCGTGCAAATTGATTTGCTCCCCGCCCTGATGGTTTATGCCAGCCTGTGCGCTGGCATCACGACCGTTGTGTTGCTCGCGGTCCTGGGCGGGCTCTGGTTCGACTCGCTTTCGGCGAATCCGATGGGGGTGAGCGTGCTGCCGCTGTTCGTTATTGGCCTGGTGATTCACGCAAAGCGCGAGCTGATCCTGCGCGACCAGGGTTTCGCGCAAGCGGTCCTCGGCTTTGCGGCGAGCGCGGCGGCGCCCGTGATGACACTGCTGCTTTTGTTCACCACCCGGCACACGCCGCTGTTCGGATGGGGGACGCTGTGGCAGCTTGCGGTCATGAGCGCCGGGGGGGCTGTTGCGACCCCGATCTGCTTCGAGTTCTTCGGCTGGCTCGATCGGGCCCTGGTCCATCCTCGCGCCACGCAGACCAGCTTCCGTGCCGACCGGGAAATACGGAGGGGGAGATAGGCATCCATGCTTATTGTTGACCAACTGAAGAAGAACGATCCCCAACTGCGCGCCCTTGCCGTGGCGGTGCTGGGCGGTTTGTTGGTGCTGCTGGCCGGGTTGTGGTGGGTGCAGGTGGTATCGGCGCGGGAATACCAGGCGAACCTTGAAACCCAGTCCTACCGGACGGTGCGCATCCCGGCGGTGCGAGGCAAGATCTTCGATCGGAATGGCGTGGTGCTGGCGGAGAACCGGCCGACCTTCAATGTGGGGCTCTACCTGGAGGAGTTGCGCAAACCGTTCGAGGTGGCCTATTCCAACGGGATGGCCCATGCCCGCAGCGAACTGAAGCGTCAGGCGGTGGAGGAGGAAAAGAGGCTGCGCCGCAAACTGACGAAGGAGGAGCGGAAACATTTCATCATCACAACCACCGAGAAGGGGCGGATTCGGCGGGAAGCCCGGTACGGGGTTGCCAGCAATGTGGTGGCGCAGGTCAGCTCCCGTTTGCAGCAACCGCTCTCGCTGAACCAGACCAACTTCGAGCGCCACTACGAAACCCGGCTCGCGCTCCCCTTTCCTGTGCTGGCGAACCTGAATCCGATGCAAATCGCGCGCTTCGAGGAGCAGTCCAGCAGCCGAATGGGGGTAGATCTGGAGATTCAATCAACCCGCTGGTATCCCTACGATACCACCGCGGCGCACGTGCTGGGGCATTTGCGGCGCGACGACGATTCCAAGGAGGGCGAAGATGCCTTCTTTTCATTCCGGCTGCCTGATTACCGCGGACTCATCGGGACCGAGTGGGGCTACGACAAGGAGTTGCGCGGCACGGCGGGCGCGAAGTCCGTGCAGGTGAACAATGCGGGCTACCGCAATAGCGAGAACGTCTGGGGCCAGGCCGAGCCAGGGCGGAATGTGGTGCTGACGATTGACCTGCGGATTCAGCAGGCGGTCGAGCGGGCATTGCAGTCTCCGCCCTTAAGCCAGGCTACGCGCGGCGCGGCGGTGGTTATGGACGTTCACAGCGGCGATATCCTGGCGATGGCGTCGTCGCCGGCCTTCAATCCGAACTGCTTCCTGCCCAGCCTGTTGCGGGCGGACGCGCAACGCATCGCCGAGCAGCACGCGGAGAAGAACCGCGCGACGCAGGAGAACTATCAGCCCGGCTCGATCTTCAAAACGGTGGTTGGGCTCGCCTGCCTGGAAGCCGGCCTGGACCCCAAGGCCACGATCGAAAACACCGGCTGCATCTACGTGGGCCGGATGGCCATTCACGATCTGGCGCCGCCCGGCACCTACGATTTCCACCGCGCCCTGAAGATGTCCTCCAACACCTACTTCGTTGATAAAGGGCTCCATGTGGCCGGGATTTCGAACATCGTGAAGCTCGGCCAGCGGTTGCATCTGGGTGAGCGGATGGACTTGCCCACCCGCCAGGAAACAGAGGGCATCTTCCCGAGCCTCAAGAAAGTCGGCGCCTCCGACTGGCACGATGGCGACACCGCCAACCTGTGTATCGGCCAGGGTGCCATGGCCGTGACGCCGATGCAGATGGCGGTGCTGGCGTCGGCCCTCGCCAACGGCGGCAAAGTCCTCTGGCCCCGCCTGGTGGACCGCATCGAGTCTCCGGAGTTGGCGGCCGGCACGCCCCCAACCATTTTTTATCCCGGCAGCCGGGTGCGGGATGAACTCGGCGTGAGGGCCAGCAACCTGCTGGTCGTGCGCAAAGCGATGCTGGCCGATGTGGAAGAAGACGGCACGGGTAAACAGGCCTACGTCAAGGGAATGGGGATTTGCGGCAAAACCGGCACCGCCCAGGTGAAGAACGAACGCAAAGAGACCGTGGGTGAAACGACGTGGTTCCTGTCGTTCGCGCCCTATGACGAACCCCGCTATGCGGTCGTAGTGATGGTCGAAATGCCGGCCAAGCAAGGTTCCGGCGGCGGCACCTGCGGGCCGGTTGCCAGGCAGATCTACACCGCCATCCGCGACCTGGAGCATCCCGCGGCTAAGCCTGGAAGCTTAGCCCTGATCCACTGAATGGCGACCCCGTATGTTTGACGCCGACCTCATTGATCGCCAGTCGCATCTGGAGCGGGTGCAGTTAGCAGCCCTCCTCGGCTTGATGCTCGTCGGGGGAATGTTTGTCTATAGCGCGACCATGGTGAGCGAGTCGGCCGGTTTGGGGCCGTGGTACAGCCAGAGCTGGTTTCGCCAGATTATCTGGTATGCGCTGGGGACGGGGGTGGCGGTGGGTTTGTGCTGCGTGGATTATCATACGCTGGCCCGGTGGGCCATGGTGGTTTACTGGGGCTCGGTGCTGATGCTGGCAGCGGTGTTGTTCCTGGGCACCGTGCGGTTCGGGGCGCGGCGGTGGTTTGACCTGGGCTTTTTCAGCCTGCAGCCATCGGAGTTTGCGAAGCTGGCGTTCATTCTGGCGCAGGCGCATTTCCTCAGCCGGCCGATTGAGGAACTGCGCGTGCTGGCGACTTTCTGGAAGGCCATCGGGATGATGTTGCTCCCCTTTGTGCTGATCCTCAAGGAGCCCGATCTCGGCTCGGCGCTGGTGCTGGTGCCTACGGGGTTGGCGATGCTGTTTGTGGCTGGAACACCCCGGCGTTACCTGGTGCGCCTGCTCAGCGGCGTAGGGGTTCTGGGTGCGCTGTTCCTGGTGGACGTGCTCTTCGCTCCGCCGAATTGGCAGATCAAGCTGGAGGACTATCAGCGGCGTCGGCTGCTGGTGTACTTCGGCAAGGAATATACTCCGCCTCCCGGTGCGTCCAAGGCGGAGAGGGAACGCCTGCGCAAGATGCAGTTTGATGACTCGCATAACGTGCGGCAGGCGTTGATATCCGTGGGCTCCGGCGGGCTCACGGGCAAGGGTTGGCGGCAGGGCACGCAGAATTCCCTCGGGTACCTGCCCCGGCCGGTGGCGCACAACGACTTCATTTTCTCCGTCATTGCCGAGGAGAGTGGATTCGCCGGCAGCGTGATCGTGCTCACGCTGTACGGGGTGGTTCTGTTTACGGGGATGAAAATCGCCGGCCAGGCGCGCGATCGCCTGGGCAAGCTGGTGGCTGTGGGCGTCGTCACGCTCATCTTCAGCCACGTATTCATCAATATCGGCATGAACATTCGGATTATGCCCGTGACGGGCGTGCCACTGCCGCTGTTAAGTTACGGCGGATCATCAGTGCTCGGCTCGTTAATCGCCATGGGCTTATTGCAAAACGTGTACATCTATCGAAAGGCATACTAAGTATGAATGACAGGAACTTTTCCCGGCGTCGGCGCGGCATGCGCTTCCGCCC
>JAPLUA010000064.1 GCA_026397855.1 Verrucomicrobiota bacterium
GGGAGACTGGTTGGTGGCGGGAGCGGAGGAATACCACTCCGCCAGCGGCCCGAAGTTGGTCACGTTGAGGGGGTTGATCCAGCCCTCGATGCTGAAGCCGCGGCCGCGGCCCAGGTCCAGCTCGGGACAGCCGGGAACAACCATCCGGGTTGCGGTGCCATCCCCGTAATACGCCTGGCTGACCTCCCCTGACAGACCCGAGACGACGCTGACCGACTCGACCACCACATCCACGGGAACGGTCGAGGTGGAGATGCCGGCGAACTGGGAGAGCCCGATCTTGAAGCCCGCGGGGAAGGCGGCCGCCCCGTGGTTGAAGGAGAGGCCGGCCAATTCGGTTCCGGCGTCGCTGAGGACTGCGGCGCGGACGGCCTTGCCCGGGGCCGCGTAGATGGCCAGGCGGTACCAGGTATTGGTCTGGTAAACGAACGAAAGGGTGTTGTAGGAGCCGTCAATGCTGCTGCCCACCAGCAACTGGTTGGTAGGGCCGCCAATGGGGCCGCTGTAGGGCGAGATGACATCGAACCGGTTCGTATTGGCCGCGTCAATGATCCAGGCCTCGATGAAGCCGGCGGTGTCCCGGCCGACGGTATTCGTGAGCGTATTGAAGCGCGTCTCGTAGCGGAAGGACTGACCGATGAAGGCGGTGCTCGAACTCCAGCCGAGCCGTTCCAGGGAGCCAATCCGGTTTTGCAGCCTCATCACGGTGTTGGAGGTAACGGTCGTGAAGGTGTAGCTGGGAGCCCCCGCGTAGTTGATAATGGGGATCGGCGCCCCGCCGGTCCCGACCGACGGCAGCCCGGGCTGCCACAATGGGTTCAGCGGGCCGGCGCAATCATCGAGGAAGCTGCCGGTTTTGCCGGTCGAGAAGGCGACATCCCCGAGCAGCAGGCCGTTGAAGCCGCCGAAGATATCGGTGCCGTCCACGTCGAGCGGCCACCAGGAGACCATGCCCTCGATCCAGGGGAGATGGTTGACCCGGTAGGAGAGGATATAGTCGTAGGAGTTGGTCGCCGCCAGGCTGTTGGTCAGCGACATACTGTTGGTTGTGGGGAGCGAATTCGAGACGGAGCCATTCAGCAGCGCGAGCATGTGGTTGCTGAGGCAGAGGCAGGTATAGTCGTCCATGACATCCACGTAATTGCTCAGGACGTTCCAGCCCTGGAAGACGGCGCCCGGCGCGTAGAGGCCGACGGGCGCGAGATCGAAGTTATTGGTGAAGAAGGTCTGCATCGCCCAATTGGTGATGATATTGAAGGTGCCCAGGCCGTTGGTCGAGGCGGCGCCCCGGTTCTCGAACAGGAGCACGCGGGTGCCGTGCGGGCTGAGGAGCGTGATGGCCAGGTCGGAGACCCGCGGATCCCTGATCAGCAGGCCGAGGTCCACCGCGGCGATGATGCCGTGGGACCGGTTGGTGATATAGAAGTCGGTGACCGCCTCGTCGCGGATCGGCTCGGGGATGTCGCTGCTGGTCGAGCCGGAGGGGATGACGGTGCTCAGGGAGTAGCCGATGGTGGCGTGGAGGTTCAGGGTGATGGCGGTGCTGCCCAGGTTGCAGATGCGCACGACGTAGGTTTCGTCGGGCTGCAAGGGGGGGGTATCGGCCAGGTCAACCGTCACCGACCCGCCAGCCGCATTGGTCACCAGCACGCCCGTGCAGGTCGCGCCGTCGTAGGTGCAGATATCCACGGTGAAGATGATGGGCTGTATCGCCGTGAGCACGCCGACGTCCACCGTCAGGCTGACCGCATTGGGGGGCAGGTCAACGAAGTCCTCGCGGCAGGCGCCGGGCTCGATGGTGACGTTAATGCCGCCGGGCGCGGTCAGATCCTGCTGCTTTTCGAGGTAGATGTTAAGGTTGAGGTTGGTCCCGAAGTGATTCACGGCGTTGTCCACCATGGTGAAGATCCAGGGGCCGGTGCCGTCCTTGCCGGCGAAGTTGCGCAGGGAGCCGGGGCCGTCGGTATGCTGGGCGCCGGTGACATTCTTTTCCTGGCTATCGTCGTAGATGAAGGTGTAGGTGCTGAAGCAGTCGGAGGTGACCGGGTTCATCACGCAGGTGTGGTTATTGAGAACCACATACTGGCCGGAATGCCCCAGGTTGCCGAGCAGGTCGGTCATCTGCTCGTGGACGATGGTGTTGGTGACGATCGCCCGCCGCACCGTGAGCGGCTGGACCGCGATTGCCACGATCTGGGTGTAGCCCGGGTTCACGGGGGTGCCATCGGGAATCGCCTGCAGGGTCGGGATGCCGACCAGTGACAGGTTGCCGTTGTCGTCGGACGAGCTGAACGGCAGGCGGCTGAACACGCCCATGATGGTGTATTGGGCGGCCATCTGGTCCTCGGCCTTGATGCCGATGTAGTAGGCGCCGGGGACGGCATTGGAATAGACGATCATCTCGGTGCCGCCGCGCTTGAAGGCCTTGCCGGCAAGGTCCAGCACCGCCGGGTCGAGGTTGGTCAGGGCGTAGTTGTTGGGGATCGTTGGAGGCGCGACGTAGATATCAATATCGGCTTCCGGGCGGACCGCGTTATCGACGCTGGCGGCGAAGAGGCCCATGCGGGGGACGGAGAGGTTGATGGGGGCGAACGTGAGGAAGGCGGCGTTGGTGAAACCGTTCTCGTTGGTGATGAGGTAGAAATGCCACTGGTTGGTCATGCCGACGGTGAGGAGGGCATTGGCGTCGTTGGTGATGGAGACGGTGTTGGTGCCCTGCAACTGGGTGCTGGCCCCGGCGCGCTGGTTGACCAGGATGCCGCCCGTGTAATCGGGCGTCGCGCCATAGCTGTTGGTGATGGTGGTGACCAGCGGCTGGGTCAGCGACACCACGGGCGCGGTGGAGTCGAGCGTCACAGTCGCGCCCACGGCCTGGCCGTCGCCGGTGGAGATGACGAGCGCATAATCCTGCGAGACATTGTTGGTCTGGGCCGTGACGGCGTTCACGTTGACCCGGCGGCCGGTGACCGTGATGGTGTAGTTGGTGGACAGCCGCGAGTTAATGCCGCCGATCGGATTGAGGAAGACATTCTCGACGTTGTTGACCAGGTCGAGGTTGGGGACCGTGTTGGTGCCCCAGGGCTGGTTGTAGTCGCTCCCGGCGCCGATGTCGTTGCCGTAATAGACGAGGTTGGTGGCGTCCTGGCTGGTGACCACCAGGTCGAGGTCGTTGACGAGCTTGACGCTGGCGATGGGGTTGCCGGGCGGATCGGTCCAGACGAGGGTGATGCGCAAGGGCTGGGCCTGGGCGGCCGGGCTGAGCGAGATGTTGTAGGTGCGGATGTCGCCGGTGGCGAGGGCGGCGGCGGGATCCTGGTCCACGAGCACCATCGAGTTGGTGGTGGAGCTGGTGTTGGTGAGGCCGGGGTGCAGGGTCGAGGGGAGGTTCACAAGCCCCCAGCCCTGGTAATTCAAGCTGGGTTTGGTGTTAAAGCTGTAGCTGCCACCGAGCGTGCGGGCGCCGTTAATCACCAGGGCCTTCATGAGGGCCGGGCTGTTGGTCTGCCCCTGCCGCTGCTCGAAAAACTCCTGCATCAGGGCCAGCGTGCCCGAAACCCCCGCCGCGGCCATGCTCGTGCCCGATTCGTAGCGGTAGTCCGGCCCCAGCGCGTCGTTCATCTTCGCCAGTACATCCAGGTAATCCCCAAGCTCGTTGGTGACGGTAATGTCCAACAGGAAATCGCAGGCGACCGTTATCGTGCCGTTGTTGGCGACGCCGTAATACCAGTCGGAGCCCACCGGGCTCAGGGTCGCGTCCGGCGGCAGCGAAAGCCCGTTCGTCCCGATGATAGTGCCGGACACCGGGGGATTGGTAGGGACATCGGTCGCACTCAGGTAAATCTGCAGCCCCGGGAAAGGGTCCGGCGAGTTCGTGTTGGGCCGGATCGAGAGGTTCAGCGCAACCGCGTTGTCCGGAACAAAGATTGAGTTCAGGAGGAGCTCGTTGGTGGCAACGACCAGGTCCTGGACGAAGAGGTAGATATGGCTGGTGGGGTTGTAGTAGGCGTTGGTATCCCACTGCTGCGAACGGGTCGAGACCACGAACACCCCGGGCGCAACCACGTCCGGCTTGAACCGGCCGCCCGTGCCCTCGGTGCCGATGCCGACATTGCCGCGGCTGGAGAAGCCGACGACCGCGTTGCTGGAGTCGGTCATCCCGAGCCAGGGGGTGCCGGTGTTGGTAACGCCGGAGGAAACCTTGGTCACGATGTTGGTGATGTTGCGGAGCTGCTCGATGGCGCCGACCGTGATGACGTTCTTGGCGGTGCCGGGCGAGAGGATCGAATCGGGGTTGCCCATCGTGCCGTCCGAGTTCCCGCCGCCGGCGTTGCCGGCCGAGAAGACGACCAGCAGCGGCTGTGAGCCGGGGACCCCGGGCAGGGCATCGCGCACCGCGGCGTCGTAGCTGGCCGCGTGCAGGTCGTAGCTCGGGAAGTCATCGGGGCCGGCGTAGTTCCAGCTATTGTTCGAGATGAAGGCGTTGGTCCGGGCTGGTGCTTCTTGCAGCAGGGCGTCCGAGGGCCAGGACAGGGTTGTCCCGGACGAGAAGGGCTTGGTCATCATCCCGAAGGGGACCGAGAAGATCGTGGCGTTGGGGGCTTTGCCGCAGAAATTGGCGTTGGAGAGCGATCCGCTGGCAGCCACCCCGACACCGGCGCTGTTCGCGCCGCTGGAAGCAATAATGCCGGCGACGTGCGTGCCGTGGCCGTTGCTGTCCGTGAGAGCATTTGTCGTAAGGCCGAAAACGCGCGGCGCCAGATCCAGCTGCGTGGCGTCCACCCCCGAGTCGTTCACGTTCACGAGCACGTTGGTGCCGGTCAGGCCGAGGTAATTGCTGGAGACAAGGGTCGTGGTGGAGACGCCAAGGCGCACGCGGCTGAGGTCGTTGGCCGGGACGCGCGGGGCGGCCCATTCCAGCTCCTGGACGCCGGCCAAACCGGCGATGGCGGGGAGCAGCGCGCCCGGATCGGCGGCCGCGGCCAGGCCGGCAGGAGGATCGGCCTGGTGAATGGTGAACACGGGGCCGAATGGGGTCGGGTCGGGGCCGGAGAGAACTTCGGCGCCCAGCTCCTTCAACGCCGCGAGGGTCGGCTCGGCGGCATCGCCAAAGATCAGCACATTGAGGGCACTATCCGGCGGCAGCGGGCCTTGCTCGACCGCCGCGCGCAACAGGGATCCCTTGAGCTTGTAATAGGGTTCGTAGGGGAGAACCGACTGAGTCTGGGACGCCGCGCGCAACTGGTTCGCCACGCCCTCCGGGGCGCGCACGAGATAGGCGTTGTTCGGAATGTAGGAGACAATCGCCGCGCCGGCCGATCGCAGCAGCGCGCGGAAGGCGTCGTTGACCGGACCGCGAGCCTGGACAATGTAGGTGCCCGGATCGCCCTTGGCGCGCAAATGGGCCGGGATCTCCGGGACCGGTCGGCCAGTGTCCAACAGGGCGTTTTCCAGGAGGATGGCCGTGTCCTTTTGCTGTAGCTGGCCGATGGTGGCGCCGGTGTTCGAAAGGCGGAGGGCGAAGCGGTTTGTGATTCGTGATTCGTGATTCGTGACCGGAGGGAGGTTCAGGGTGCCGGCTTGCAGGGGGGCGGGGAGCGGTCCTGGAGCGTGGAGCGTCCCCGGAGCGTGGAGCGTGGAGTGGGGGGCGTGGTCCGTGGTCTTGTTCGTGGCCCAATGGTCGCCCAACCGCCAGAAGTAATACGCACCGGTGAAGCACAAGGCACTCACCAGGAGCCAGAATAAAGGTCGCTGACGCATAATATGGGGGAGTTAGGAAAGGTTCAATGGATGGAAAGGGGGGAGCGAAAAGGCGATGTTGAGTTTCCCGGGGTGGCGAACGACGGCTTGCCCTGACCGCGCACACGACGCACGAAGCCCCATCCTGAAAGGATGGAATCACTCAGCCCAGGGTTGCGAGCCTGCGAGCTACCCTGGGTGCGTGTCGGGCTTGGGATACAACCCTGTAGGGGTTGCATCGTTTGCAACCACCTCACCTCGTGCGCGAGGGTTGGGGAGGATTCAACCCCTTCAGGGTTGGAGGAATTCTCGTCGGCGTTTCCCAGGGTAGCGCGCGGCGCGCAACCCTGGGCTGGGTGATGCAATCCCTTTGGGATTGGGCTCGGAAACATCCAACATCCTGCCCTGCCCTCTTCCCGAAGGAGAAGGAATCCGGTCTGCGATCGCTGGGAACTCAAGCTCATTCCGTTGGCAGCACGCTGAAGCTCTCGATGACGGGGTGGAGTTTGTTAATCGGTTCCGGGTTGCCCTGCTTGTAGGCCGGGACGCCGTCGAAACGCACGACGGAGCGGGTGACGACCTCGGCGGTGATCTGGTAGTTGGTGCAGAGGCCGAAGAAGGGGCCGCTGGTGACGCGGGACCGCGGCGCGGGTTTGAGGGTCTGGCCGAAGGTATAGACCACCACGCGCGGCGTCTCGTCACACTTCAACAGGCCAAGAATCTGCTGCGGAATCCGCTCGATGGTTGCATCGTTCAGCGGGAAGTTGGGGGGTGTTGAGGGGTTCAGCGGACCGCTTAGGAACGGCTATCTCCCAAGCGATGAAACACTTTATTCGGGAACAAAGGAGTGGTGGGCGTAGCCATCTTGGAACGGGCCGTGTTGATTCCGTTGACAATTTTTGCTATGGCCGGCCACGTATTAGCGCTGGCATTCGGATCATAAACCCCGGCCGGATCAATCACCATCGGCGATATGAGACCATTCCCGGCAGCATCTACCCCACTGTTGGTTAGGACCATAACGCCGCTCAGCACAGCCGACCAGGCGGCCAGATTCGCCTGATTGATGGAAAGCCGGCCGCGCGTGGCGCTGGGATCAACCGAGGTGCTAAAGATATCCAGCAGGCGCCAGTCATTTTTCGGGGTCGTAAAAGCACTATCCCAGGCACACTGGTTGGTAATCCCCCCGACGACGATGTTCGTGAACTGCGGCATGTTGGTCCAAGCGAACTGGCCAAAGTTGGTGACCCACAGATCGTTGCCCGACCACCTGAACCAGGTTGGGAAGTCAATGTCCGAAGACTTCAGATAGACGGTCTGCCAGGGTGTGCCGCGGTGGACACGGCCGAGCCAGCCCACATTCGGCAGTTTGTTGTCAAGAAAATCCCAATGATCCGACCTGCCGGCCGGTCCCGCCACGGGGTCTTTGACCCGCCAATCGGTCATTGTGGTCGAGCCACTGCCGGCAACCGGATTGCCACCCCAAGGCTCGTGGCGCTTATTGACCCCCCAGTAAGGAGTGGGAGGCAGATTCTGCGCGTCCGGGAGGCGGTCGAGGTAGTAGGTATTGGTGAGTTCGGCGGTGTTCTTGAGATCCCCGACGGTGTAATGCACCAGCGGGTCGTTAGCCTGCAAGAGGGTCACCACATGAATGTCCCGGAAGGGCTGGAAGGGGGCGGCGAAGGTGTTCACCATCGGGTACTTTGGATCAGCGAAGAACTGGGCCTTGAACCGGGCCATCGCCTTGGCTTTGTCGGTCCCGTAGATCGGGTCCGGCAGGGAGTCGTTCCATTCCGTATTGGGCACACTATTCCTGCTGGCATCAATTTGCAGGCGGACACCATAGGACATGTTGGGACTGGCGCCGATGCCTGTATTCAGATTCGTACACCACATGCGCCCTATCGAGTAAACCGGATTGTAGCTCTGACCGCAGGCGAAACTGCCGTCGCGGTCGTGCATGATGGCATCTGTCAGGTCGAACTCCCTGTTCACAGCCACGTTCACATAGTCCAGGAGCTGGTTCGGCGTTACGCTGATATCAACAATCGCAAACCGGAGCCGGGCCTTGATGACGACCTGCAACTGGGGCACCGTAAAATTGGTGCTGCCGGGAGTCCGGTCGGGAACACCGTTGACCGTGAATTGATCATACTGCAGCGAATACACGCAGTTCGTCGGCATGAACACGTAGTTGGTGGTAGGCGCGCCCAGCGGCGTGATGAAGGAACTCTGGGCGTTGAAGGGCGGATTGTATCCGAGCCAGCCATTGACGCCGTAGTTAGTAGGAGCGTTTGGATAGCGGTTCCACAAGGGAAAGGTGTTATTGAGCAGCTTGCCCGTCACGCGATTGCTGACGAGAACACTCACGTCCGGCCAGGTCTGGATCTGCAGCCTGCGGTTGAACGTGGTCGCGTAGGAGTTCCAGGCCTGGAGGCCGACCTCGTTGGTGATGCTCAGAAGATATACCGGAACAATTTCATTGACCGGCGCCAATGACGAGCGGGACGTTGTAAACCATATCATAGGTCCCGACCTTAACGCCAAAGCGAGATAGGTCATCAGGATCGGAGAGATCGCGAGCCGAGAGCGCATTCAGCAGCCGGCCGCTCTGGCTCAGGTCGGTGGAACTGGGCTGGTCGTAGCCGACAATAAAAACCTGCCTCTGGCCAGCCTTGTTTACGCCACCTTCATAGAACAGCGGACGAAAAACGCTTGGCAGGAAAGGATAATCCTTCACCCCCAGGTCGGTGCGATTGGTTGTGGCATCGTAGATATTGGCGGCAAGTTGCAAGAGGCGATGGACCGAGGGCGTGTAGAAATTGGTGGGC
>JAPLUA010000324.1 GCA_026397855.1 Verrucomicrobiota bacterium
AAGAAGCAACCAAAAATATTGTCCTTTACTTCCATTTCCATCTTTAATGCATGATTCTATTTAAGGGGCCTCGTAGGATTTGATTTTGCTCGGCAAAGAGAAGTTAGTTGCCGCCGAGAAAGAATTTATCGATCAACTCTTCGAGCAGGCGACCTTGCGGTGTTAATGTGTAATCCTTATCAAAGCCGACGCGAGCCAATTCTTCAGTCAGCCTCTGTCTTAAGCGCTCGGCATCACCACGACTCAACCGCACGACAGGCCGCCTGCCATCAGCGGAGCCATCTTGAATTAGCAAACTCGCGAAGGGTTCCTGTCCCGAGAAGATTCGCCTAAGACAGTGCAACTGCTCCTCGGAAACATGGAACTCATAGGATTGCCGTTTCATCAGCGTATTGTTTAATGAGCGCCTGCCCCCGATAACGGATTCACGGAAACCACGTTGCCAGTCTGCGGATTTACGACGACTCGGGCATCCTGACCAACGAAAATCTGGAAGGGGCGGCCTAGCTGATCCACACCAGATGTAATCTTCAAGGGGTTTTGGAGCGCATCCAGGATCGCTTGCGGCTTCACTCCCGCGCGTCCTACGGCCCCTCCGACAGCTCTCTCTATACCGTGGCCGGTAAATCCAGTTATCTTGGTGCCGTTTTTCGCCAAGATCGATATACATCTGGCCCCTGTTGCGGTCGGCGTGACCATCGTTGCGGCGGTCACATACAGGTTGGCCGACCCACTCGCCATATTGGCGATTGCGGCATTAGCATCTGTATTACCGGCGGTGATGTCTCCACCGTAACCGGGGTGCTGCATCTGGTAATCCTGCATGCCATTGTAGTCGTGGGCCGACAACATGGCGGTGATTGCGGCATTCCCTTGAGCGTCGATCCCTCCGGTCCAAAGCCGAGCGATAGGGTCGGATATTGCGTTGACGATGCCGTTATACCAATCAACCGGGTTATACCACGCCAGCCCGTAGGGGTCGAATCGGTTTATGGGATTATTGCCCACGAAGGTGAACTGATTGCGACCGCCCAGGAAGCCGATGGGGTCGCGGTTGAGCCAACGCTGGAGGTTCGGGTCATAGAACCGGTAGGTATAGGCATAGAGTCCGGAGTTGGGGTGGACTTCCTGGGAGGCGTGTCGATACAGGTTGGCATCGGCCATGGGTCCGCTCTTGGCAATCAGGTTACCATAGGGATCGTAGGTGTAACGAGCCTTGAGGGTGCCCTGCCCGTCCACGAGGGCGGTGACGTTGTCATTACCGTCCTGGTGGTAAAAGAGCGACCCATTGGCATCAGTGCGAGCCAGGAGTCCCAGGCCACGGGTGTAGGAGACGACCGGCATGTTGATAGCATTGAGTTCCTGAATGACGCTGCCACCGGCCCAGAGATAATGTGTTTCGTTCGTTAGATTCCAGGCATTGGACTGCCAGTTGTAGGCGCGGCGGATGCGGCGCCGGGAGAAGCCGTCGTAGGTATAGACGCAATTCCAGGTGTTGGTTACGTACACCTGGGTCATGCGGTTGGCGTCATCGAAGACGAAGTTGCGGGCGCCATCGTAGAGCAGGTTGCCATTGTCGTCGTAGGTGTTGGTGACGGACAAGGGGAGGTTCCGGTTGATGACGGTGGTGGCCGGCTGGTTCAGCTTGTCGGTGGCGGAGTAGGTGAAGGTATTGCCGCCATTGTTGAGGGAGACGCCCGCGGTCGTGGCGAAGGTGTTGTCCTTGTAGATGGCAGCAGACTGGCCATTGACCGTCATGCTATTGGCTGGGCCGCTCAGGCTGCCCGCCGCGGTAAGCAACGCGTTGCGGGTGATATTGGTCAGGTAATTGAGGCTGTTGACATTGAAGGTCTGGACGAGCGCGCCGTTGGTGCGGCTGATGAGGTTGCCAATCGCATCGTAGCCGTAGCCGAACACTTCGTTGAGCCGGGCGGTGCCCGTGGACTCGTAGCCCAAGGCTTTGGTCAGTTGGCCGATCTTGTCGTAGGTGAACTTGACCTGGGAGCCATCGGTGCGGAAGTAGTTGGTCCGCTGGCCGGCGGCATCGTAGCCGTAAGCGGCAGAGTCGAGGATATTATTGACTTGGTCGCGCAAGGTGGTGGTTTCCAGGTTGCCGACCCCATCGAAGTCTTGTGTGCTAGTGCCCGCGGGCGCGGAGAGGGTAAGCAGCTCTCTGCCAGGGCCGTTGTACCCGAACGAGAAGCTGCCCGCGGGGGTCGTGATGGACTGGAGCCGACCCTGATTGTCATAGCCGAAGGACTGCGACCAGGAGCCGCCGGAGACGGACAGGCCGGTGAGGCGGCGATTAACGTATTGGGCGCTGACCGTCCTGGACCAGGGCGTGGCTTCGCTGGCAAACGCGCAGCGGAAGGCACCGGACTTGGCATAGCCGAAGGTGGTAGTGCCGAGGGCATCGATCATGTCCACCGGTTGGTTGAGGGCGTTATAGGATACGGACACGGTGCCGGAAGACGGGTAGGTCACATTGGTAATGTTCCCGTTGGCGTCAGGGTAGAAGCTGGTCAGGCCCTTGGCCCTGGTCCAGAGCTTGACTAGTTGCCCGTCGGCATTGTAGCCGTTGGTGCGGACAACCACGTTGGCAGCATTGGTCTCGGCGATGTTCTGGCCGTAAGTGTTGTAGGCCCAGCCGGTCTTCTGGTTCTTGCCATCGGTGAAGAACTTAAGGTGATTGGCCGCGTCATAGCCGAAGCTGTGCTTGTCGCCGATGGCATTGGTGAGCCAGGTAAGGCGGCCCGCCGCATCGTAGGCGAACCAGTTGGTGCAGCCGAGGGGGTCAACCTCTGCTGTCTGCAGCGCGCCGGAATACAGGTAGCGCAGCACTCCAGCGGCAGAGCTGCGGGTCAGGACGCGGCCCAGGAGGTCATAGGTGTTGGTCACCGCCATGCCATCCGCATTGATCAGGTATTCGGGCCGGTCATGGATGTCGTAGCGGGTTTCCATGAGGGTGCCATTGGGACCAGTGACTTTGGTAACTAGGCCCTGATGGTTGTAGGTGTTGGTAACGGTGACCCCGGCAACATCGGTAATGGTGACCGGGCGCCCGAGAATATCCCGGGTGATATGGCTGGCGATGGACACAGGGGAGCCGCCCTGAACTTCATGGCTGAGGACATCCAGCAAGCGACCGATATTGTCGCGCACGAAGGCAGTTGTGCCGGTGTTGTTTCCAGAGCTCTGCGGGTCCGAGATCGAGTCCAGCGCGCCGCACGAGCAATAGGCCAGGGTGGTTTGGTTGCCGAGCGGGTCGGTCAGGGTCTCGAGCTGGCGCAGGCTGTTGTAGCTAGCGTAGTTCCAGTGACCCATGCGGTCCTTTTGGGCGGCCAGATCGAGCCGGTCATAAACGTTGGAGAGGGTGGTGCCATCGGGGAAGGCAACCTGTGTCAGGCGCAGCAGTTCATCCCACGCATAGCTGGTCACCAAGCCCAGTTCGTTAGTCCGGGTGGTAAGCATGCCGTTCACGAAGCCAAAGCCATTGGTGCGCGTGGTCTCCAGATCGATGCTGCGCGAGAGGAAGCCGCTGGTGCCATAGTAGTTGGTATGGTGCAGGCCCGCAGGCGTCTGGAACCCGGTGAGCTGGTGGCGATTGTTGAAGGTGGCAATGGTGACGTTGTTGGAGGCGTCGGTGTACACGCCGCGCAGGAGGACCGGGACGGTATAAGTGTTGGTCCCGCGCAAAAAACCAGCGCCGAAAAGAATGTCCGTCACCGTTTGGTTGGTGAGGCCGCTGATGAACGTGGTCTCGCCTCGCGGCCCTTTAACGGCGATCAGCATGGAGTTGGTCCAATAGATGTCCCAAGTGGGAGGATAAATGGAGCCGTAAGTACTGTAAGTGTCCCGGTAGCGGAGCATCCAGATCACGTTGGTGTAGATGAAGGTATTGGTGCGGGTGCCGATGGTGCCATCGGCCTTGCTGTAGGTGGAGACGTTCAGGTTGGGCAACCCGAACATGTTTGGGTACACCTGATCATCGTAAAATGCCCATTGGTATTGCGTGGTTCCGTCAGGCAGTTTCTGCGCGGCTACGGCCAGTGGTTGGGTAGCATCGCCTTCCGACCAGAGGGTGGATGACGTTCTGCCAGGATAATCAAACCAGACCAACTGCCCAGCCAGAGTGCCATCCGGCGAAGGGTCTTGGGCAACCGATATCGTGCTGCTCAGGTAGTTGGTCGTGCCAGCCCGAACCAGCCAGTGGCTGCGCGCACCCAGCTTGTAATCGCTGGCCGTCATCGAGGGAATGTTCGTAGTGGAAATCTGATCATGCTGCCGGGCACTCCAGTGGTAGGTATTGCGCCACCAGGCCGGGGACTGGGGTTGCGCATCGCCGCCCACGTCGAACGTGTTCAGCGGCGTGCCGGTCGGCGCCTGAGACGAGTAATCTTTAGCGACGCCCACTTGCGAAGAGTCGAACCGGTAGGCATAGAGCTCTTTGCCGCCCGTGGGCAGCGTAACCAGGCACGCACGGCTGACCCGATTGGAACCACCAGCATTGCCCACAAACTTCCCATTCTGCAGGTCGCCCAGGTCGGTGTGCTCGAAGCGGGTGACCCCATACGGCGTGGTCATGTTGGTCATGAAACCCGTCATCGGGTCGTAAAGGAACGACGACTGCATCCCGATCGTATCGGTGATCGTTTGCACCTGGCCCTGTGCGTTGTTGGTGATATCCACGTGCCTGCCATAGGGCATGTCCACGCGCGTCAGCTTGCAGTTGCTGTCGTAGGTCAGCGTGTTGGTCTTGCCATCCGGATCCACCACGTGCCGCAGCACATATTGCATTTGAGGAAGACTCGCCCAGTTGGTGTAGTAGAACGAAGTGACATTGCCATACGGGTCGAGGTGCTTGGTCCGCAGGGCGTATTGGGCGGTGGGATAGGGGTCCAGCGGAGAAAGGTTATACTCGCCATTGAGCAACGTGCCGTAGATGTCCTGGCTGCCATCCTGCTGCACCAGCCGAAACCCGGGGATCAAGTAGAGTTGCGTGGAATTATAACCCGCAGCCACGTCTTTATTGGCCGCATCCTGAGGCAGCAACTGGGTCTTGTCGTCGGCATGAAACGTCTTGTCGTAAGAGTAGTAGCTCTCGCCACCGCCCGGCGCATAGACCACCGCCCGCCACTGGTCAAACCGCAGCTTGTACCCCTGGTTGGGAACGTAGACATAGTCGCCATCCACCTTGATGTAGGAATACCAGTTATGGTTCCAGCCCGTCGTCGGATAGCAGCGGAGACCCCCGTTGATAAAGCTGGCACCCAGGAAGTTCGTCGGCCGCATGTCACGCTGGTTATAGCGCATCTGGAAGAACATTTCTCCCAGCGATGTCTTGTAGGCTGCCGGCTTGTCGGTGACCCACAGGTTGATGTAGGGCTCGCTCACGCCCCACGTCGGCATGCCTGCTCCGCTACTATCGCCGCACGCAGCGCAGCCCTTGGTGCAGCCCGCGTCTTCCCCATCGTTTACCATGAAGATAAAGCTGCTGCACCCGCTGCACGGGTCGCCCACGGCGTTAACCTGGGTACTGCCATAGACGAGCGCCCTGGGCGGAACCACCTTGATGGTATCTTGCGCCATCGCGGTGCCAACCATCAGGGCGACAAGTCCGGCCAGATAAGCGAGCGCTTTCATATAACTCCTGGAGTTCTTTGAGGGTTTGCGGGTTGAATCAGGGCACATTCAGCAGCTTGGGCTCGGCAACGAAGATCGTAAGCGACTCCGCCAGTTTCGGGTTCGTGCCCCCCATGTACTCTTGAAGGTTGCTCTTACCATCGCCGTCTGGGTCGCTCGTGGCCAGCGATCCGTCGCTGGACTGGCCGGCGGGATACCCAAAGTAACACATCGTCCACCAATCCGGGATGCCGTCCCCATCCGAATCCTGTGCCGTCCGCATCGCCCGGAAGAACGCCGAAGCCCGGGTCCCCGCTTCAATCACTACCGGGGCGGTGCCCGTCAAAGTCGTCTCCAGCGTCCACAACGGATCATTCAGGTGATCCTTGGTCATCAGGGCGTAGCTGAGCCCGGCAGCCGCATTGGCCAACGACAGCTGGAACTGCCTGTTCCCCAGGGAGGCGATCTGCAGCCGCATGTTCCCGGTCACAGGCAGGCTGTCGGGAGTGTAGGAGAGCACCCACTCGTCTTGAGCGCCATACTTGTTGTACATGAAAGACTCGCCCAGACTGATGCTGGGCTCAGTAGGAGACCAGATTAAGTCTATATCATCGAACCAGCTTGTGTTCCAACCGCCATAGTAGACATTGACTGTATCTGCCGGCTCCCCAGGGATGCTCAAGTCAGTCTGAATCAATCCTGCCACTGGGAGCATGCAGGAGCGCATGACGAGCGTGTTGTAAGGCAGCATGTTGGTCATAGTCCCCCGGCACACATCCCCGCAAAAAGTGAGTGTCGTAGCCACCGGGCTCTGAAACAGCCCGCCCTCTCCCGGATTCAATGTCGCCGAGCCGTTCGGATACCAGACCAAGTCTATATCGTCGAACCAACTAGCATTCCACCCGCCATTCCACTTGAGGAGTTGCGAGCCTACTGGCGGGTTGGGAAAGAGCGAAGCAAGGGTGTTATTGGCCGTGCTAAATTGGTTTGCAACGGCGCGATATTGCCCCGCTGGTAGGGCGCGCTCATAAAAACCAACTACGTTCGTCGCGTAATTGTTTTGCCCCCAGGTACTAGCCACACCAGAAAATAGCGCTGCGAGGCTAGACAGGAGGGTGCGTTTAATGCTCATATACGCATTTCTAAACTAAGGGAATACTTCTAACAAGTCCGAAGTTTCCAGAACCGGTGTCAAACCGGTGTCAGTTCTCACTATTGAAACTCCCTCGCCGGCCCCGTGTGCCGGAGCCCATCGATCCACTCCAGCGCCAGAGTTGCCTCTTGCCGCAGGGGCGCCGCGATGCGGGCCTTCGGCGGATCGCTTTTCGGCGGGCCTTGTCGGCGGGAGAATCTGCTTGCGGGGGGAAACCCTTTTGCCAAGATGCCCAAGAGTCGGTGGGACCGTGATGAGCACACGCGGCACAGGGCGAGCGGGTGGTCAACGGCTTATACCCCGGCCATGCAATCTTTATGAGCAAGCGGATCTCGGTTCCTGAATCGGGCAAAGTTGGCCCGTTCGTCAACCTCTCGACACGTTACGGCCAGGTCCAGCGGCAGCTTACCGTGCCGCGCGACCCGCGCGCGCCGGGCCAACTGGCTTGTCGCAGCAACATGGCCTATGTCGCCAACCATTGGCAGTTTCTGACGGACCCCCAGCGCACGGCTTGGGACCTCATCGGCGCTGACAGCGCCGTGATGGGCTTTCTGGGCCGGAGCACTTCCCTGCCGGGTTACAACCTCTACGTCCGGATGAATGTCGCCCGTATGGACATAGGGCTCAGCGTGTTCGATCTCCCCCCGGCCCTGCCGGCCTTTAGCCCGAACCCGGTGGCCGAACTGCTGGCCACCAGCGAGGGCGGCGCCTCCCAGCTCAAGCTCCACGTGCTGAGCGAGCCTGCCGAGCACACCCTCGTGCTGGGAGCCCGACCGTGCAGCCCGGGCGTTCGGTGCGTGCAGCACTTCCCTTTCCTGGGGTTCCTGCCTGCTCCCGTGGACGGCTGGTGCGACATCACGGATCTCTTCGTGAAGCGCTATGGAGCCCCCCCGATCGGAAGGGCTATCTTTATTCGCACCCGCCAGCATGTCAACGGCTGGAGCGACCCGCCCAAACAGGTCAGAGCCGTCTTCCGCGCAGCGTGACGGGGTGTCTGCCGTCGGCATCCTTGAGTGCAGCGGGAAGGGGACATGCGCTGGCAGTTATACCTATCTAGCTGTATTACAGCCACTTAGGTAAATAATCCCCACTTTATGGCCCGGCACCCCATCCGGTGCCTCGTGCCAGGCTCCCCGTCGCCTCTAGCTAGTACCTTGGTAGTACCCTGGTAGTACCTTGGTAGTTCCTTGGTCATGAATGCAAGGTACTACCAGGGTACTACCACGTTGCTACCAGTGTAATACCAAGGTAATGGCTAGCTGCTCTACAGGGTTTGTGGTGGGGCCTCGGCGGAATCTCCTGTTCTTTGATACGCTACGCGGTTGGCAGGCTTGGACGGGAGGAATTGAGTTCACTGCGTACGGGAAGGAGGGGACTTGGTCCATTTTGCCGGGACTCAGCAGCGCCGCCGTTCGGCTGGCGCGGTGGGGCGTAAGACAGAATTCTTCGGAAGCTGGAGTATAGGTCCATTGGAGCACCGCATGTGTATGGGGAGCCTAGGCCAAGCCTTAGATTCGACTTGCCGACCGGCCTGGGGCTGAGGCATTGTAGGGGGAATAAGTAACCATCTGACAGATGTGTTGTCCTTGAAAGATTCCATCATGCTGCCTGTCCGCAGCTCCCGACTGCCTTATGAGATTGCCCTGCCATGCCGCAACTGCGCTGTCAACCTCGCTGAAATCTGATGACCTGCGGGCGGGGAAACTGCCGGTCGCCGCCTCCGCAAAAGAGATTCTGCCCGCCCGGCCGCGCGCACCATGGCACTGCCCGCTGGCAAAGCTCGCTTTGGCGTTTGCGTCGGCAGCGATCCTGCTGGGGCCTTTGCAGGCGATGGCGGTGCGCCCGCTGGGAATTGACGTCTCCCATTGGCAGGGAACCTTCAACTGGACTAACGCCAAGAATGCGAACGTGGAGTTTGCCTATTGCAAGGCCACGCAAGGGACAACCTATACGGATACCGAGTTCGTCAACAACCAGAAGGGGGCCCCGAAGGTCGGCATCCCCATCGGCGCCTATCATTTCCCCCAATACGACGTTAATACCACGACGAACGGCGCGGCGGCGGAGGCGAATTACTTCTGGAGCGTGATCAAGGCTTACGTCAAGACGGACGGCACCCGTTTGATGCCGATGCTCGATTGTGAAAACATCAGCAGCACCGTCGGCCCGTCCCAGGCCGGCT
>JAPLUA010000082.1 GCA_026397855.1 Verrucomicrobiota bacterium
GCCAGGTCCGAGTCCCTGTTCCGGGCCATGTTCGAACAGGCGCCCATGGGCGTTGCGCTGGTCAGCTCGCAGACCCGTCAGATCCTGCAAATCAATCCCCGGTTTGCCGCAATTGCGGGCCGGTCCCGGGAGGAAATGGCCACCATTGACTGGACGGACATCACCCATCCGGACGATGTCCAGCCGTACCTCGATAACATGGCCCGGCTCAGCGCCGGGGAAGTCACCGGTTTCCAGATGGACAAGCGTTTCATCCGGCCGGACGGCTCGGTGGTCTGGATCCGGATGACCATCGCCTCCGTCTCCGTGGAAGCGGGGGGCGGTCCGTGCTACCTGTGGATGATCGAGGATGTCACAGCGCGGAAAGACGCTGAAGACCGCCTGCTCCTGGCGATGGACGCCACGAGCGAAGGGATCTGGGACTGGAACATCGAGACCGGGGCGATCGAGGCCAGCGATCGGTGGCTGATTCTCTGTGGTTATGTGCCGGGAGAGGTGAAGCCCACCATGAAGCTGTGGGAAAGCACGCTGCATCCCGGCGACGCCGCCGTCAGCCTGCGGGCACTGGATGATTATCTGCAAGGCCGTGCCCCGGCCTACCGTAGCGAGCACCGGATTATTACCAAGGCAGGCGAGATCCGGTGGCATCAATGCGTCGGGAAGGTAGTCGCCTTGAGTTCCGACGGCAGGCCCCTGCGAATGGTCGGCACCATTTCGGACATCACCGCCCGGAAGCAGGTCGAGGGGCAGCTCCGGGATGCAAAGCGGGCGGCCGACGCCGCCAACCTGGCCAAGGGTGAGTTCCTGGCCAACATGAGCCACGAGATTCGCACCCCCATGAACGGCGTCCTGGGCATGACCGAGCTGCTGCTCGGGACCAGGCTGGACAGCCGCCAGTCCGAGTTTGTCGAGGCTATTTCACAGAGCGCCAAGGCCCTGCTGCGCATCATTGACGACGTGCTGGATTTCTCCAAGATTGATGCTGGCAGGCTCACGATCACCCTGGAGGAGTTCTCCCTGCGCTCGGTTCTGGACAACGTGCTGGAGGTGGCCGCGTACCGGGAGCCCCTGCGCCAGGTGCTGCTCAACCTCGTGAGCAACGCGATCAAGTTTACCGCGCAAGGCGATGTGACAGTGCGCGTGTCCAGGGTGCCCGGATCCGCATTTGGCGGGCTGCGATTTGAGGTTCGGGACACCGGGATCGGCATGACCCGGGAGCAGGTCAACGGCCTGTTCCAGCGCTTTTTCCAGGCCGTGGATACCCCCGCCCGACGGGATGGCGGCACAGGTTTGGGCCTCGCTATCTCCCGCCGACTGGTCGAGCTGATGGGCGGTGCCATTGGCGTCCAGAGCGAGCCGGGCAAGGGCTCCCTGTTCTGGTTTGAACTGCCGTTCGGCCCCGCCGAGCAGCCGGACGTGGTTTACAGCCATCCCCGGCTGGCACGCGCCCAGGCCATCCTGGCGATCAAGCACGCCGCAACGGCCGAGTCGTTGGCAGAGCAGCTTTCCAGTTGGGGGGTTGATTATGCCGTGGCGCGCACGGTTGCGGACCTGGATTGGACCGTCGAGTCGGCAGTGAGCCGGAGCCGGACCCCCGTCGTGGTGTGCGAAGACGACTTCTACCTCGACGCCGCGCCTGCCCTTCGCGAGGGGTTGGGACGCCTGCGCGACAAGGCGTTTTGCTTTCTGCTGACCACTCCAGCCAGCCCGATTCCCCAGGAAGATGAGGCGCTGAGCCTGTTCCGGGGCGTGATACACAAGCCCGCCAAGCAATCGTATCTCTTTAATGCGCTCGCCGCCGCGGTCGAGGGCAAAGCTCCGGGCTTTGCCCGCCGGACCCAGGCCGGCGCCAGCGCCGAGGACCGCGCGCACAACGCCCGCCTCCGCATCCTGCTGGCGGAGGACCATCCCATCAACCGCAAGCTCGGCCTCCTCATGCTGCAGGAGCTCGGCGCCGCCGCCGATACCGCCGATAACGGGTTGCGTGTCCTGGAAGCCGTTGAGAAGCAGCAGTACGACCTCATCCTCATGGACTGCAACATGCCGGAGATGAACGGCTACGAAGCCACCCGGAAGATCCGCCAGCACGAACAGGCGGCGGATTTGGGCCCTGGCCAGCGCACTCGCATCGTCGCCCTTACCGCCCAGGCCCTCATCGGCGAGCGCGAACGCTGCCTTGCGGCGGGCATGGACGATTTTCTGAGCAAACCCTTTACAGCGGCCGACCTCCGCCGCGTGCTGCTTTGCACCCCGACCAAGGGTGGCGCACCTCTGCCTCCCGCGCCTGCGCTTCCCAGCCTGGATCAGCTCGCTGCCGACCTGGGCCGCGAACCGGTGGCCATGCTGGTGGCGGACTTCATCAAGGATCTGCCCCCCCACATCGAGTCAATCGGACGCGATCTGGCGCAAGGAAAGCGCGAGGAACTGGGCCGCACGGCGCATTCCTTGAAAGGCATCACCGCCGCGTTCGGCCTTGAGGATCTCAGGGCCTGTTTCGCATCGATCGAGGAGGCGGCGGAAGCGCGAGACCTGGCCCGGGCCAAAGACTACCTGGCAGTTCTGGGCCCCGCCGCGCTTGCGGCCTCGGCGACCCTTCGCCAGTGGCTCGAAAAAGCCTGATTCAGGCTGCTCCTGGCGGTTACCCTCCCGAAGGGGTGTTTTTCAGAGAGGTCTCCCGACGTAGGGCTCCAGCACTTTGGTTAAGTTGTCGAGCTGCCTGCGGCTGTGCTCGCTGGAGATGACAAAGCGGAAGTAGCCGCTCGCCGGGCCGCCCGGGTATTTGATGAACGGCGGGAAGATTCCCGCCCGGAGCAAGGCGCGATGCAAACCGGCGGTTTCCTTTGGAGGCATGGGCGCAAGGGGCACGATGGGTCCGGGCTGTTGGGTCAGCGCCAGCCCCGCCGCGCGCAATGCCGCCTTCACATAGGCTACGTTCCCATGCAGCCGTTGCCTGAGTCCGCCATCCGCGCCGAGAGTCCGGATGCCCGCCAGTGCCGCATTGGCCAGCGGCGGTGGCAGGGGAGTGCTGCCGACGAACATCGCGCTCTTGTCCAGAATCTTCTGCCGCAAGGCCCGGGTCCCGAGAATCGCGCCGCCATAAGCCCCGAACGCCTTGCTGAGGGTCACCGTCTGGATGATGCGGCGACGGCTCACACCGGCCTGCTCAGGCGCTCCCTTGCCCGTGCGTCCCAGGACCCCGGCACCGTGCGCATCGTCCACGAGCAACAGCGCGTCCTTGGGCAGGATCTCCAGGTATTCGGCCAGCGGCGCGGCCGATCCGTCACCGGAAAACATCCCATCGGTCAGCACGATGAGCTTTGACCCGGGACCGCAGCGCTTCACCGCGCCGGCCAGGGCCTCCGCATCCCGGGACTTGAACTGGATCACGGGGCAATCGAGGAAGCGCGCCGCATTGGCGAGCGAGGGATGCGCTTTGTCGTCAACTAATGCGTGCGAGAAACTGCCTGCCAATGCCTGGGCGGCCACCAGGTTGGTCATGTAGCCGCTGGAAACCAGCACGGCGTTTTCCGCCGCGAAGAAGGAACACAGCCCCGCCTCCAGCTCGCGGTAGATCGGATGGTTGCCGGTGGTCAGCCGCGAGGCGGCGACGTTCAGCCCGTAGTGCTTCAGGCCGGCCCGCATGGCCGCAATGACTTCCGGATGGCTGGCCAGGCGGAAGTAGTCGCAGCCGGAGAAGTAGGAGAGCCTGCGTCCCCGATAGCACACGTAGGTGCGGCCAATTTGCTGAAGCGGTTCTGGTTCGGTCATGGGGGGGCTTGTATCACGTTTCCTATCGAATCTCCATCACATCGCCCGGCTGCAAGGCGGGATCAACCCCGCTCAGCAACTGCTTGGGGTCAACCGGGAATGCCTGGCCCTGGCGCACGACGATGATCTCCTGGGGATCCTTGGCGCCGAAATAGACGGCGGCGACGATAGCCTTGGCCGCGGTCAGTTCCTCGGTCCACGGAATGAGCGGATTCCTGACCGCCCCGTGCACCGTGACGCTGGGGGTCTGTGTCTGCTGCATTCGCATCATGGCCTGCTGCTGGCCGGCGACGTAGGCAGCCCTGGCTTCGGCCTGGGCCTTGGCCCTGGAGGTGCAGCCTCCCGTCGCTAGGAGAAGCGCCAGCGGGCAGTAACAGAGCAGCCGGAGAGGCGGGATCATGATTGCCCCGGCCGTTTCAGAATCTTCCCAAACTCCCCCTCCACCGGCTCGATTTCTATTCTCGCGGAGGCGCTTCTTGCCGGCGTGTGAAGGAACGGCCCGCCCTGCGGAGCCGGCTGGCCAGGCTTGGGGGCTATGGGGAACGCGGCCGGACGGTTGGCCGGCGCGGCTGGGGCGGACGCATCGCCGTCGCCCGGGTCGGGAGTCTGGCCGGGTATATACCAGCTCTTGCGGCTGTCCAGCCAGGCGCGATACCGCTGCAAGGTCCACATGCCGTGCTCGGCGCCGGTCTCGAGCGAGGAGCTGATCTTGAAGAAGTCGCGGTTGCGGATGAAGTTCTTCACCGCATGGGTGGGGACGAGGATCTCCAGCTCCGGCACGCGGATGTTCTGCTCGGGCCGGAAGCGCAGCCGCTGCGAGATCACCGCCAGCATGCAATCGGCCATCTGCGCCGCCACGCTGCTTTGGATCTCGGCCGGGAAGGCGGAGACCACCCGCTGAAGGGCCTCGGCGCAGGTTGAGGAGTGGACGGTGGCCATCACCAGGTGACCGGTTTCCGCGGCGCTCAATGTCAGCCGCATGGTTTCCGGGTCGCGCATCTCGCCCACCATGAGCACATCGGGATCCTCGCGCAGGGAGTCAATGAGCGCCCGCTCGAAGCTCGGCGTGTCGCGTCCGACCTCCCGCTGCCGGATGTAGGCGCGCCGCGGACGGTAGGTGAACTCGATCGGGCTCTCGATGGTGATGATATGCCGCGTCTCGGTCATGTTGATCTGTTCGATCAGCGCGGCGAGGGTTGACGACTTGCCGGAGCCGGTGGCACCGCTGACGAGGATCAGGCCGTGATGGCCGGTGACGAGCTTCTTGAGGTCGGGATGCAGGTTCAGCTTCTCGATCGTGGCGGTGAAGGATGAGAGCAGGCGGATGGCAAAGCCGATGCCGCGGGCCGTCATAAAGATGTTCAGGCGGCAGCGCGAGCCGCGGAAGTTGCGCGAGCAGTCGTAGGAGCGTTGCTCCAAAAACCGCGGCCAATCTTCCTCGCCGGTGACGCCTCGCGCCATTGCCTCGAGGAGGTTGGGCGCGATCGGTTCGCCGGTGGTGCGCAGCTCGCCGCGAACCCGTATCGCAGCGGCGAGCCCCGCCTCCAGGTGGAGGTCGCTGGCCCCGTTGTTCGCCGCGAGGCTGACTAGTGATTCCAGGTCCATGCTTCGATTCTATCGTTCAACCCCGTCCAAGGCAAAAGGTTCCTTGGCAGCCGGCTAACAGCCCGCCGGGACTTCCTGCAGGATCCGGATGCAGTGCGGAATGGCGCCGGCCACAAAGCCGAGGCATTCCACGGCTCCCTTGGGCTTTCCCGGGAGGCAGACCACCAGGGTCTTGTCCACCACCGCCGCCAGGCTCCGGGAGAGAATGGCGTTCGGGGTGATTTTCAGGGACTCCATCCGCATGGCCTCGCCAAAGCCCGGCAGCTCACGCACCGCGATTTCACGCACCGCTTCCGGGGTAGCATCCCGCAAGGCGACGCCCGTTCCTCCCGTCGTCAGGATAAGCTGGCAGCCGCATCTGACCTGCTCGCGGACCGCTTGCTGAATGTCCCGTTTCTCGTCCGGAACGACCGATTCCGCCCGCACTTTCCAGCCATAAGCTTCTGCCGCCGTTTTCACCGCAGGACCGCCGAGATCTTCATAGATGCCATTGGCAGCGCGGTCCGAGATGGTGATGATGCCGGTCTGGACGGGCATGGAATCTCAGGCGGCTTCCGGGAACAACTGCAGCAGAAGCAGTGAGACCCCATTGTTTATTATGTGCAACACCATGGGAAGCGCGAGTGAACCGGACTTCTGGCGGGCCAGGCCCAGGAGCAGCCCAACGGGCAACATCGGTAGGAAATAGATCGGCTGCATGTGAACCAGGGTAAAGATGGCGGCCGTCAGGACGATGGTCCAACGCGGCGAGAGCCAACGCTGCAAAGCGCCAAACAGCAGCCCGCGGAAGAGCAGCTCCTCGGCTATCGGCGCCAGGAGGACGATGGACACCGCCACCGTAAGCGGATGGGTCTGCAGCCCCTCGCGGATGAGCGAGACAGTGATCTGGATGGGGAACGGTTTGTGCGTTATCCACTCGACAACTTGTGAGAATGCGCCCTGGAATAGCACAATGCCTTCAAGTCCAATCAGAAAAAGGCCGATGATTTTGCCCGGCGGCAACCGCATGGGCCAGGCGAAGGGCGCACCCCACGGTTGACGGCGGAAGCTGGTGATCCAGGCGAAGATCAACGGCAGGCTTGAGGCTCCCATGCCCGCCAGCATGGCAACCGAGGATGGCATCGAGGCGAGGGAAACCAGGAGGAATGTGCAAGGAACCTGGCCCGCGATGAAGAGGAAAAACCAGCCAGCCAAGAGCCCCAGTCCGGGCCAGGCATCGCGGGATTTGTCTTTGGGCCCTGCTGTTGTCCGATCGTTTGCGATGAAACCAGGCAGCACCGGGGGCAGCGCCTCGCATTCACTGAGCAACGGGGGCAGGGGACAGGCGTGCCCCGGGTTGCCGGGAGGCGATACCGGGGCCCGGTTTGGCCTTGTTCTGCAGCCCCTGACCAGCAGCCAGGCCACCCCGACTGCGTAGCCGAAACTCAGGACGCCGCCCCCAACCATATAAACAGCGGGGTAAAGCTCGCATGCTTTCGCAGGCTGGTCTGTCGTCATGTAGCAGAGGCACAAGGACAGCCGGGTGAACCAGTCCTTTGGCCTGAGTTCATGAGCCCGCTGGAGCACATTCGCACCTCGTTTGTATTCCTTGAGCTCGACGCAGGTCAGTCCCAGGTAGTAAAGCCCATCGAAATCCTTTGGGTTGGCGGCCACATACTTTTCCAGATCGGCCAGGGCTTGGCGGTAAGCCTTGGTTTCGTAATGGCTGGTCCCCAAACCTAAGCGGGCATGGGAGTTATTCTCGTCCAGGGATAATACCTTCTCGTAGGCCGCGATTGCTTCCGCATGGCGGCTCAACGACGCGAGGCAATATCCCCATTCGTCATAGTAGTGAGCCGGAGCCGGCCTCGTGCCGATGGCCCGCCGGAGGGCCGCCTCAGCCTCGCTGAAACGTTGAAGCCGGGCGAGGGATCGGCCCAGGTAGAAAAGCCCGGAGGCATTAGTCGGGTTGGCGGCGGTGAATCGCTGGAAGGCACCCGCTGCGTTCGTGAAATCCCCGAGCCCATACTGGCAGCGGCCAATATGGTAATGGACCATCGTATTGCTTGGCGCCAGATCCAGCGTTTTCCTGCAGACGGCAAGCGCCTCTTGAAACCTTGCCAGTTGGAACAAGCTTTGCCCCAGGCCCTCATGTGCCTGCGGGTTCTCCGGCTCACTCTCGAGGGCACGGCGAAAGCTGATCTCTGCGGCGGTCCAATTCGTCGCTGCCAGTTGCTTCTGGCCCTGCTGGACCAGGTTATCCGCCGGGACGGCCGGGACCGGTTGTGCCGGTGCCAGGCCCCGGCAAAGGATGAGAGCCGCCAGCAAACCGGCAGGTTGGAAACGGGCAAGCATTGATCCGAAAGCCCCAGGCGAACAGGTCACCGTTTGGTTTTGGAAATCAGCCTGATATTGGTAATCCGCAGGGTCTTGTCCACCGCCTTGCACATGTCGTAGAGGGTGAGCGCCGCTATGGTGACAGCGGTGAGCGCCTCCATCTCGACCCCGGTTTGCGCGGCGATCCTGGCCGAGGCGACAATGACAATCCGGTCGCGCGTCTCGGGGGTCTCAAAGTTGACTTCGCAGTGGGTGATGGGCAGCGGATGGCAGAGGGGGATGAGGTCGCCGGTTTTCTTGGCCGCCAATATTCCCGCCAGCCGTGCCGCAGCCAGCACATTGCCCTTGGCGATCGTCTGGGTTTCGATCAGCCGGAGTGTGGCCTTTTGCAGGCGGATTTCCCCCCGCGCAACCGCCTCGCGCAGCATCACCGGCTTGGCCGTCACATCCACCATGCACGCCTCGCCTCGCGGGTCAATATGAGTCAGGTTCTTCACGGAATGAATCAACGCTTTGCCGTTTCAACGCTCTGCTTCCAATCCTTGACCACCGCCCGCATCTGCTCGGCGGCGTTCAGCTTCGGCTTCACATGCTTAAGACTAAACCAGGGCAGCATTCCCAGCAAGTCGGGCGTGACGAGAACCTGGCCGTCGCAGTCCGGGCCGGCGCCGATGCCGATGGTGGGGATCGGGATGCGTTGGGTCAGCTCCCTGGCGACTCGCGGCGTGACCAATTCCAGCACCACCGCGAAGGAGCCCGCCTGCACCAGGGCGTCCGCGTCCGCCAGCAGCCGCTGATGCTCGGGCTCATTCTTGCCTTTGACGTGATAGCCCCCTTCCTCTACCACATGCTGGGGTAGCATCCCAAGGTGGCCATGATAGGGCAGGTCGGCCACCAGGAGGGCGCGAGGTTTGGCGCGGGCCGCGGCGCGCACGTGATGCTCCATCTCGGCCATCGTCACGTGGGTGGTATCCGGATAACCGAGTACCACCATGCCGAGCGAATCGCCGACCAGGATCAGGGGGATGCCGACCTCATCCAGCAGCCGCGTCATCGGGAAGTCGTAGGCCGTCAGCGCGGCAATCCGTTCTCCGGCGCCTTTCATGGCGCGGATCCTTTCCGCCGTCACCTTGGTCCCGCTCATGGGTCAAGCCTGGAAGCTCGCCAGGAGCTCTTCGGGGGTGACGGTGGCGGTGCCGATCTTGCCGACCACAATCCCGGCGGCGTGGTTGGAGATGATGGCCGCCTCCAGGGGCGAGGCCCCGGCCGCGATGGCCAGCGTGAACGAGGCGATTACGGTGTCCCCCGCGCCGGACACGTCGAACACTTCCTGCGCCACGGTGGGAATGTGAAACGGCTTCCGGCCATGGAGGCAAAGCAGCATCCCCAGCTCCCCCAGGGTGATCAACAGCACGGCCGGGCGCAGTTGTTTCAACAGCCGGTCGGCCACGAGCATCAGGTTGGCGTCGTCGAAGGGATTGCCGTGCCGGGTTGTGTCCGGCACGCCGGCCAGCTCGAAGGCCTCCTTGCGGTTGGGGGTGATGAGCGAAAGCCCCGAAAGATCGAGGTGATGCACCGGCTTGGGATCCATGCTGAGCCAGACGCCATGGCGGCGGCAGAGCAGCTTGATTTCCTCGAGCAGCGGCTGGGTGACAACCCCTTTGCCGTAATCGCCGACGATGACCGCCGCCGAGGTCGCAATCATGCTTTGCATCGCCCCCGCCAGGCGCCGCGTTAAACTGTTGTCCAGCCCGTCGCGCGTCTCGCGGTCAATGCGCACAACCTGCTGCGTGTGGGCCACGATGCGGGTCTTGACGGTGGTGTTCCGCCTGGTGTTGGCCACCAATCCCCGGCACCCGATGTGATAGTCGTTCAGGAGGCGCTTGAGCTGGTGAGCTGCCGCATCCCGGCCGATTGCGCCGAACAGTTCCGCGGGCACCTGGAGGGCCGTGAGGTTGCGGGCGACATTGGCTGCGCCGCCGGGCATAAAGCTCTCACGCTCGAAATCCACGACCGGCACCGGCGCCTCGGGTGAAATGCGCGCCACGCTGCCCCAGATAAAATGGTCCAGCATCGCGTCGCCCACCACCAGGATCCGGGTCCGGCTCGCGCCAGCCAGGATCCGCCGCGCGTCCGCCGCTGGTAACCGGGTATTGCCCATGTTGTTCTTGACCGCCGATGAACACTGTTTCACCCGGATAGGAAAGACCACCGCCCCGCCGAATGCGAGTGCAATTTTTTGGCAGCACCTCAGAGAGCGCAACTCATGTTATCGGAGCGCGGACATTCTTGTCCGCCTGGGGCTTGCCAACGCGGCCGAGGCGGACAAGAATGTCCGCGCTCCTTTCGCATTCTGACACGTCCTCGGAAACTGTGAGTTGCGCCCGACCTCAAATCCGCCCCGGGCGGCCGCAGCCCTGAATCCTTGAAGCGATGCTGCGGCAGTCGGGGCAAAGGAAGCGGCTGCCGTCGTAGTAGGTCATAAACGGCATATACAGCTCCTTGCACCGGTCGCAGCTTTCATAAATCTCGTCGAGCGGCACAGGGTCTGCCGCCAGCTTGATGTTATGGGCCTTGCAAAGGGCTTCGAGCTGCATCGGGACCTGGTCGGCATCGTAGTTCAGCACGATGGCGGCGGAGCGGTCTTCGGTGAAGAACAGGCCGTTTCCATCCTGGGCAAGGTACTTCCCCTGCGGGGTGCGGATAAACACCTTGAAGTCCGGGGTTTTTCTCGATTTGTCGCTGGATCCTGACATTTCGGGCTGCGCTTGAGGTTCTAGGGTCAAACTGCTTATTGAATTAGGTTGGCACTCAGTATGCGGTTTTCCTGGCCAATAATCAAGCCCTGCCGCCAGCCCGTAAAACAACCTGTTAGGTGCCGATACACCAAATTGCCACAGGTCGCGAAGGTTGCAAGCGCCGGACAGCGGTTTCGCAAAGGGATTGGGATTTAGGGGGCGGGCGGGAACGTGAGTTTTTTCCAGACAGCCGTCCCGCGTCTTGACTGTCTGGGTCTCCCCGAAAAAGACAAAGCCTCCCCTTCAAGGCAGCGTCGGCGTTTTCCGGCGACGGCCCCGGCATT
>JAPLUA010000059.1 GCA_026397855.1 Verrucomicrobiota bacterium
GACCGACGGCAACAGCGGCGCGAACTACGCGGTGACCTTTGCCAACGACACGACCGGCGAGATCACCACCAAGCCGATCACGGTGACGGCGGCGACCTGCACCAAGGTGTATGACGGAGGCACCAGCTCAACCGCTGTGCCGACCGTCGCTCCCGGCGTGGCCGCGGGCGACACGGCGAACTTCTCCGAGACCTACGACACCGCAAGCATCGGCACGGGCAAGACCCTGACCCCGGCTGGCTCGGTGACCGACGGCAACGGCGGCTCAAACTACGCGGTGACGTTCGCCAACGACACGACCGGCGTCATTACCGGCGCGGCCTCGACCGCCGCATTGATCTCGTCGGCGAACCCCTCCACCAACGGGGACAGCGTCACCTTTACCGCAACGATCAGCTCCGGCGCGGGCACCCCGACCGGTGATGTGGTCTTCAAGGCCAACGCCGTGCCGTTCAGCACCAACATGCTGGTCAGCGGCGTCGCCAGCGCCAGCACAGCGGCCCTGGCGGTGGGCACCAACACGGTCACCGTCGAATATGCCGCCCAGGCCAACTGGCTGGGCAGCAGCAACAGCCTCGACCAGGTGGTCAAGACCTCCGTGGTTTACAGCCAGACCAACCTGCTGCTGTCCATCTCTGACAACAGCAACGGCACTTACACGTTGAGCCTGCAAGGCACGCCGGGAGCGAATTATTACATCGTGACCAGCGGGGATGTGCTCGCGCCGATGACCGGCTGGTCGTCGGTAACGGGCAGCACCAACACCGCTCCGGGCCCCGACGGCCTGTGGTCGTTCACCGTCAGCAACGCCGCCCCTGCGTTCTATCGCTCGGCTGCGGTCAATCCGGCGCCCTGAAGCCGTCTGCCGCGTCAGTTCTGCCGGGGCCACCCGACGGGCGCCGGCAAGCTGGAGCGGCCTGAAGTGATCCTTCATCGAGGCCGTCAAGCGCAGCCCTTGACGGCCTTTTTCGCGCACTCCAATCCAGGCGTGTTCCACTCCCGCCGGCCTGGCAACCGGCCGATTTCCGACTCGCCATTCCCCGCCGTCCGGGAATAATGGCCGGACACCAAAGCGATGACTGACAGGAAACGGCAGCCGCAGCAGCCCGCCATAAGCCCCGCCCTCCTGGCGCTGGCAGTGGTGGCCGCCACCTTTGCCGCGTATTGGCCTGCGCTGGGCGGCGACTTTATCTGGGACGACGACGTCATGGTGAAGAACAACCCGTGCGTCCAATCGCCCGGGGGCCTTTACTACATCTGGTGCACCACGCGGCTGCCCGACTTTTTCCCATTAACCTCAACCTCCTTCTGGCTGGAGTGGCGACTGTGGGGAATGCGACCCTCCGGCTACCATGTCACCAACGTCCTGCTGCATGCCGCCAGCGCGGTGATGCTATGGCGGGTGCTGCGGCGGCTGGCAGTGCCCGCGGCCTGGCTGGCGGCGCTGGTGTTCGCGCTCCACCCGGTGAACGTCGAGTCGGTGGCCTGGATTACCGAGCGCAAGAACACGCTCTCCATGTTCTTCTACCTCCTGAGCCTGCTGCTTTACCTGCGATTCGACAGCCTGGCCGCCCTGCCCCGCCCGCCACGCTCCACGCTCCACGCTCCACGCTCCTTCTACCTCCTCTCCCTCGCCGCGTTCCTCCTGGCCCTGCTGAGCAAAACCTCGGTGGTCATGATGCCCTTCGTGCTGCTCGGCTGCGCAGGGTGGATGCGGGGTCGGATCACGCCACGGGACATCCTCCGGAGCGTGCCGTTCTTCAGCCTGTCGCTGGCACTGGGGCTGGTCACGATCTGGTTCCAGTATCACCGGGCAATTGGCGGAGACGTGGTTTATGCCGCGACCTTCTGGGCGCGCCTGGCGGGGGCGGGCCGGGCGGTATGGTTCTATCTCGGCAAGGCGCTCTTTCCCTGGCCGCTCAGTTTCGTCTATCCGCGGTGGGAGATTGATCCGCGTTCGGCGCTGGCCTACGTGCCGGCCGCCGCGCTCCTGCTGGCAGCGGCGGTCTTCTGGCGGTATCGCCGGGGCTGGGGGCGGGCGGCCCTGTTCGGGCTGGGCTACTTCGTGCTGATGCTCGCGCCGGTGCTTGGGTTCCTGAACATCTACTTCCAGCGCTACTCGCTGGTGGCGGATCACTGGCAGTATTACGCCATGATCGGCGTGATCGCGCTGGCCGTCGGCGCGGCGAGCAAGGCGTCGCGCAGGGGGTTCGCGGCACCCGGTCTGCGCGTTGCGGCCGGCGTGGTGGTGGTGATCCTGGGGGTGTCGAGCTGGCGCCAGGCGGGCCTCTACGCAAGTCCGGTCACGGTGTGGCGCGACACCGTGGCGAAGAACCCGGGCTGCTGGATGGCCTATAATAATCTCGGGCTTGCCATGCCCGACACGGATGCGGGCCGGGACCAGGCCATCGCCTATTACCGCGAATCACTCCGCTTGCAGCCGGCGCAGGATGAGGCGCACCTCAACCTGGGTTCGACGCTCATGAGGCTGCGGCGGCTGGACGAGGCCATGGCCGAGTTCGAGGCGGCGGAGAAGTTCTCCCCCACCAACAGCGTGACGCATTACAACCTGGGCCTCCTTTTCGAGGAGCAGGGCAAACCCGCCGAGGCCGTGGCCCGGTATCGCCGCGCCATCGAGTTGTGGCCGGACTACGCCGAGGCCCACAACAATCTCGGCGCCGCCCTCCAGATCCAGGGCAACCCGGCGGCGGCAGAGGCGGAGTTCACCCGGGCCGTGCAGCTCCAACCCGGCCTGGCGCGCGCGCGGAGCAACCTGGGGCTGGCCTTGCTGGCGCGGGGAGAGGCCGATGCGGCCATCGCGCAGTTCATCGAGGCGCTGCGCTTGCAGCCCGATTACCCCGAGGCCTATAACAACCTCGCCAAGGCGCTCGCGGAGCGCGGCAAACTTGCCGACGCCCTGGCCGCCCTCAAGGAAGCCGTCCGGCTCAAGCCGGATTATGCCGATGCCCAGTATAACCTCGGCAACACCTTCCTGCTGCTCGGCAAATTGCCGGACGCCATTCCGCCCTACCTTGCAGCCTTGAAAGCGCGGCCCGATTTCCCGGAGGCCCGCTATCAGCTAGCCACGATCCTGGGTGCCCAGGGACAGGTCGCCGAGGCCGTTGTCCATCTGCGGGAGGCGGTACGGCTAAAGCCTGACTGGCTGGAGGCCCTCAACAACCTTGCCTGGCTGCTGGCCACACAGCCCGATGCCAGGCTCCGCAACGGGCCCGAAGCCGTCCGCCTGGCCTCTCACGCCGTCCAACTGACGCGAACCAACAACCCCGGCACCCTGGACACCCTGGCCGCCGCTTACGCCGAGGCGGGCCATTACCCCGCCGCCGCCGAGGCCGCCCAAAAGGCGATGAACCTGGCCGAGGCTGCCGGCCAGAAGGAATTGGCCGCGGTCATCCGCGTGCGCTGGCAATCCTACCAGGCCGGAAAGCCTTTCCGGGAATAAGCTGCGTCAATCTTGTGGAGCAACCGGAAGCGCAACCAAAGCTGTTCCTGCGAATCGCGGGCGCGGCGGTCCTTTTCATGCTCGCGCCGGCAGTCTATTGGCCGGCTATCCACAGCGGGTTCATCTGGGACGACAATGCGCTGCTGACCGGCAATGCGCTGGTTCAGGTCCCCGACGGGTTGCGTTACATCTGGTTCTCCACGCTGCCGGTGGACTATTTCCCGCTGACCCTATCGAGCTTCTGGGCGGAATGGCGGGTGTGGGGTTCCAACCCGACGGGGTATCACCTGGTCAATGTGCTGCTGCACGCGGGCAGCGCGGTGCTGCTCTGGCGCGTGCTGGCAAACCTGCGCATCCCCGGCGGCTATTTCGCCGCCCTGCTCTTCCTGGTGCATCCGGTCAACGTCGAGTCGGTCGCCTGGATCGCCGAGCGGAAGAATACGCTGGCGCTGATGTTCTGCCTGCTAAGCCTTCTCCTCTACTTGCGCTTCGACAGCCTGGTCAACCAACCAACCACCCCACGCTCCACGCTCCACGCTCCACGCTTTTGCTACTTCCTCTCGCTGCTGGCGTTTCTGCTTTCGCTGCTGAGCAAGACTGCCGGGGTAATGCTGCCGTTCGTCCTGCTCAGCATCGCATGGTGGCAGCGGCATCGAGAACCAGGAGTCACCGCCCAGCAATCCGGACACGCTCTACGCTCTACGCTCTACGCTCTACGATCCCCGTTCCCCTTCTTCGCCCTATCGCTCGTCTTCGGCCTGGTCACAGTCTGGTTTCAATACCACCGGGCGATCGGCGCCGAGGTCATTCATCATCGCGACGGGCTGGAGCGGTTGGCGGGGGCGGGGAGCGCGGTGTGGTTCTACCTGGGCAAGGCCCTTTGGCCGGTGCGGCTGATGTTTGTCTATCCGGAGTGGAGGATCAACCCGGGCGACTGGCTGGCGTGGGTGCCCGATGTGGCGCTGGCAGGCGTGTTCCTGGTGCTGTGGTTCTGCCGCAAGGCGTGGGGGCGGGCGGGGCTGTTGGTGCTCGGAACCTACGTGGCAATGCTGTTCCCGGTGCTGGGCTTCTTCAGAATCTACTTTCAGAAATACACGTTTGTGGCCGATCACTGGCAATACTTCGCCCTGCCGGCCCTGCTCGCCGGCTTGGCGGCGCTGCTCGACCGTCCGCCCTGGCAGTCGGGTCGGCGCGCTCTGCTCGTGGCGCTGATTGGAGCATGCGTCCTCCTGACCTGGCGCCAGCAACGGCTCTACAAGGATGAGGAGACGCTCTGGGTTGAGACGCTGAAGCAAAACCCCGCTTGCTGGATGGC
>JAPLUA010000224.1 GCA_026397855.1 Verrucomicrobiota bacterium
CTGAACCCGGTGAGCGGACAAGAATGTCCGCGCCCCAATTACTCGGCGTTGTGGTTTTGGAAGAATGTGCGGCGCGCGCTGGGGCCGGGCTCGCGTAAGGTGAGGCCGAGAGCACGAGAAACGTTCAAAGACCTTTGCGGTTTATGAGACACATGAGATCCGGGAAGAAACTGCTGGCGGCGGTGCTGCTGCACGGAGCGCTGCTGGTGCCCTTGCAGGCGCAGAAGGTGCCCGTGGTTGAGATGCACCTGACAAACGGCATGCGGCTGCTGCTGGTGGAACGGCACGATGACCCGTCAATCGCCGGCGGATGGGTGGCGCACGTCGGCAGCTCGAACGAGCGGCTCGGCATCACGGGCATCGCCCACCTCTTCGAGCACATGATGTTCAAGGGCACCCCCACCATCGGCACGAAGGACTACCAGAAAGACCTGGAGATCATGGCCGCGCAGGAACGGGTGCGGGATGAAATGCGCCAGGAGGAGCGCCAGATGCGCGCCGGGTATCGGCGGGGCGCCATAGACGACCTGACCAAGCCGGAGAACCAGACGGCGCGCTACCGCGAGCTGGAGAAAGAGTTCAACCGGCTCATCGCCGCGCAACGCGATATCATGGTCAAAAACGAGTTCGACCTCATCTATAACGGGGCCGGCGGCTCCGGCATGAACGCCTTCACATCCGAGGACATGACCGCCTATTTCATCAACGTGCCCGCCAACAAGATCGAGCTGTGGATGTGGATGGAGTCCGAGCGCCTCCTGCACCCGGTCTTCCGGGAGTTCTATGCCGAGCGCGACGTGGTGTTCGAGGAGCGCCGCATGCGCACCGAATCAACGCCGCTGGGCCGGTTCCAGGAGGAGTTCTCGGCAATGTTCTGGGAGTCCTCCCCCTACGCCTGGCCGGTCGTGGGCTGGCCCTCGGACCTCCCGTGCATCTCGAAGGCCCAGGCCGATGAATTCTACACCACCTATTACTCACCCCAGAACATCACGCTCATTCTCGTGGGCGACTTCCAGCGGGGACAGGTTGAGGCGCAGGCCAGGAGGTATTTCGAGCGCATCCCGCGCGGCCCGAAAACCCCGCCGGACGTCGTGACCCTCGAGGTGAAACAGCTTGCCGAGAAGCGGATGCGCGCCGAGGCCGAAGCCAACCCGCAGGTTGACCTGGTCTGGCATACCGTCGCGTTCCAGCACCGCGACTCCTACCCGCTGGAAATCCTGGCGCAGGTCCTGTCCACCCGCACGGGACGGCTTCATAAGTCGCTGGTGCTTGGCAAGGGCGTTGCCACCGAGACCTATGCCGACCAGGGCTCGATGAAATGGGAGGGCCTCTTCAATGCAGGCGGCGAGGCCAAGGAAGGCCACACCCCGGAAGAGGTCGAGCAGGGCATCTACGACAACCTCGATAAGCTCAAGAAGGAGGATGTCCCGCCGGAGGAGCTGCAGAAGGTCAAAAACAACTTCGCCGCCGCCGAATACCGCAAGCTCTCATCCAACTACCAGATCCTCATGCACCTGATTCGCAATGACGGCGAAGGCGACTGGCAGGAGATCAATGAAGCCGGGCTGAAGATCCAGGCGGTGACCGCCGCCGACGTGAAACGCGTGGCCAACCTGTATTTTACGAAGGAAAACCGGGCCGCCGCCATTTACACCCGCAAGCCCGGCACGCCGGCGAAGGAGGCACAATGAAAATCCGAATACCGAATACCGAAATCCGAAGGAAGGCCGAAGTCCGAAAGCCGAAGGGGAGGGAGATCTCTCCGTCCGGTGATCCGGTCGGATTTCGGCCTTCGGATCTCCTTCGGCCTTCGGCTTTCGGATTTCGGATTTGCGCCGCAGCCTGCCTCTCCATCAGCCTCCACCTGACGCCGGCTTTTGCGCAGACCGCCATTCCGGACCACCCGAAGAAACTGGTCTATCCGCCGCTGACCTACGAGCCGCCGGCGCCGGAGAAGTTCCGTGTTGCGCTCAAGAGCGGCCCGGTCGCCTACGTGGCGCCCGACCGGGAGCTGCCGCTGGTCAACATCGTCGTCTATGTCCGCACCGGATCCTACCTTGAGCCGGCCGGCAAGCAGGGCCTGGCCGACCTGACGGGCTACCTGCTCGCGCGGGGCGGCACGAAATCGAAGACCGCGGAGGACCTGGAGGAGGGCCTGGCGTTCCTCGCCGCGCAGCTCAGCTCGGGCGTCGGCGAAAACCAGGGCAGCGTGAGCCTCAACCTGCTTTCAAAAGACCTGGACGAGGGGCTGGCCATCTTGCGCGAGGTCTTAAGCGCGCCGCGCTTCCAGGACGACAAGATCGCCTTGCGCAAGCAGCAGATGCTCCAGGCCATGAATGAGCGCAACGACGAGTCGTCGGCCATCGAGGATCGGGAGCGGGGCTTTCTGGCCTTCGGCGATGCGTTCTGGGTTAATCAGTATTCAACAGCCGCCTCCGTGGGCTCGATCGGGCGCGCCGACCTGGAGCAGTTCCACCGGCAGTCGTTTCACCCCGCCAACTTCGTCGTGGCCGCCAGCGGCGATTTCGACCGCGACCAGATGGTGGGGAAGCTTGAGGCTCTTTTTGCCGGCTGGCCGTTCCGGGGGGAATCCCCGCCGCCCATCCCGACGAACAGCTCCTTCGCCTCCCCGGGTGTTTACCTGGTTGACAAGGAGGTGAACCAGGGGCGGGTGGCGATGATGCTCCCGGGCATCAAGCGCAGCGATCCGGACTATTTCGCCGCCGTCATCATGAACGACATTTTCGGCGGCAGCGGCTTCACCTCGCGCATCACGAGCCGCGTACGTTCCGACGAGGGGCTGGCCTACGATGCGCACTCGAGTTTCCCGGGCGGAATCTACTACCCGCTGACGTTTACGGCGGGCTTCCAGACCAAGTCGCGCACGGTCGCGTATGCGGCTTCCATCGTGCTGGAGGAAATGAAGAAGATGGCCGCCACGCCGGTGCCGGATGACGAGTTGAACATTTCGAAGCGTGGGTTTATTGACCGGTTCCCGCGGGCATTCGCCACCAAGACCCAGATCGCGAACACCTTTGCCCAGGACGAGTTCACGGGCCGGTATGCGAGCCAGCCGGATTATTGGAAGACTTACCGCTCCCGCCTCGAGACCATCAGCAAGGACGATGTGCTGCGCGTCGCCAGGAAATACCTTGCGCCTGACCGGCTGGTCATCCTCGCTGTCGGCCAGAAGGACCAGATCCTGGCCGGTTCCCCCGAGCACCCGGTGAAGCTGACCGACCTGGCGCGGGGACCGCTAGCCGATGTCCCCTTGCGTGACCCGTTGACGATGAAGCCGATTCCCTTGTCGGCGAGAGGAACGCACTAGTTTCACGGCACTCGTCGTACTTGCTGCAATAGGTCATTTACTGAGGAGTCCCTGGCATACAACGCACCAACAACTGCGGAAGCTTCTCCCTCTCCCCTGCAGCATGGGAGAGGGTCGGGGAGCACTGTTGTTGAGTTAAGGCAGAAAGGGAGCGTGGCGCGGCCCTCGGGGGAGGAGAGGGACTGGAGTTTGGACATTTCCGGCAGAGCTTTATCCTGAAAGGATGCGATCACTTAGCCCAGGGTTGCGCGCTGCGCGCTACCCTGGGTGTGTGTCGGGTGTGGGAATCAACCCTGAAAGGGGTTGCATCGGTCTTTTCCTTCACGGTCGTCAATCGCACTTTGGTGGAGAAGACCGTATGCACGAGAATCC
>JAPLUA010000378.1 GCA_026397855.1 Verrucomicrobiota bacterium
GACCGCCTTCCTATTGGCCAGCGCAAAGCGGGCAGCCCTCACTTTTCGTCCGTGCATTTCGCACACGTCACAGGTAGAAAGAGGGGCGATGAATGTAATCGGAATTATCCCCGCACGCTTTGCTTCCACGCGGTTCCCCGGGAAGCCGCTCGCGCTGATTGCCGGCAAGCCGCTCATCCGGCACGTCGTCGAGCGCTGCCGGCAAGCCGGATCGCTCTCGGATGTGATTGTGGCCACGGACGATGCCCGTATCCGGGATGCCGTCCAGGGCTTCTGCCGGGTGGAGATGACCGCCCCCACCCATCCCAGTGGTTCGGACCGGATTGCCGAGGTGGCCTCCCGCTGCGCTTGTGATGCCATCGTGAACATCCAGGGCGATGAACCGCTGATTGACCCCAGCGTCATAGACGCGGTGGCCCGGGCGCTGGCAGCCGCAGAAATGTCCACCGCCGCGACTCCCATCAGGAGCCCGGAGGAGTATGACAGCCCGAACGTCGTGAAAGTCGTTGTCAGCGCCGGCGGCCAGGCGCTATACTTTTCCAGGCGCACGATTCCGTATTTGCGCGACGCCGCCAGTGGTTCGGTGAGTGAACAGTTGGCGGCGTTTCCGTTTTTGAAGCACCTGGGCATATACGGATACCGGCGGGAAACGCTGTTGCGCCTGGTCAGGTTCCCGGTCTCGCCGCTCGAAGCGGCCGAGAAGCTCGAGCAGTTGCGCGCTCTCGAGAACGGCATTCCCATCGCCGTCGTCAGGGTGGATTACGACAGCGTGGGCGTGGATGTGCCGGCGGACGTGGAGCGCGTGGAACGGATTTTGGCGGGGTAAATGGGCTGCATGACGGCAACCGGATTTCCCTGATGCAGCCGGGCAGTGATAGTCACAAAGCAATGAAATACATATTTGTCACCGGCGGCGTGATCAGTTCCCTGGGCAAGGGGCTGACGGCGGCCTCCCTGGGAACGCTGCTCGAGAACCGCGGGCTCAAGGTTGCGCTCCAGAAGTTTGACCCCTACCTGAACGTGGATCCGGGCACCATGAGCCCCTACCAGCACGGCGAGGTCTATGTGCTCGATGACGGTGCGGAGACCGACCTCGACCTCGGCCATTACGAACGGTTTACCAATGTGCAGTTCACCCGCCTCAACAACCTGACCAGCGGCCAGGTGTACCAGACGGTGCTCAACAACGAGCGCGAGGGCAAATACCTCGGCAAGACGGTCCAGGTCATCCCGCACGTCACCGACGAAATCAAGCGGCGCATCCACGTCCTGGCCGAGCAGAGCGGGGCGGATGTCCTCATTACCGAGATCGGCGGCACCACGGGCGACATCGAGGGCCTGCCCTTCGTCGAGGCTATCCGGGAGTTTGCCCTGGAGGTTGGATACAACAACGCCGTCTTTGTCCATGTCACCCTCGTCCCGTTCATCAAGGCCGCGGGCGAACTCAAGACCAAGCCCACCCAGCAATCCGTCGCCAAGCTGCGCGAAATCGGCATCGCCCCCCATATTGTCGTCTGCCGCTGCGAGCGCCCGCTCGACAAGGAGGTGCGCCAGAAGATCTCCCTCTTCTGCAATGTGCCCTTCGACGCCGTGATCGAGGAGCAGGACGTGGATCACACGATCTACGAGGTCCCGCTGATGCTCCAGCGCGAGCGGGTGGATGAGCTGGTCTGCAAACTGTTGCGCTTGGATGCGCCCCCGGCCAAAATGGGCCACTGGCAGGAGATCATTCGCAAGCTGATCGCCCCACAGCACCGGGTGCGCATCGGTGTCGTGGGCAAATACATCGGGTTGCAGGACGCCTATAAATCGGTTTATGAAGCCATCAGCCACGGCGGCATCGCCAACGATTGCGGGGTGGAGATTCAGCGGGTAGAAGCGGAGGACATCGAGCGCGACGGGGCCGAGAAACACCTCAAAGGGCTGTCCGGCATCCTGATCCCCGGCGGCTTTGGCGAGCGGGGTATCGAGGGCAAGATCCTGGCCGCCCAGTACGCCCGCGAGAACCAGGTGCCCTACCTCGGGCTCTGCCTGGGCATGCAGATTGCCACCATAGAATTTGCGCGGAACGTGCTGAAGCTGGCCAAGGCCCACTCGGCGGAGTTCGACCCGAACACCCCCCACCCGGTCATCGCCATGCTGGACGCCCAGACGAAGGTCACGAAGAAGGGCGGCACGATGCGGCTCGGCGCCCAGGCGTGCCAGTTGGCGGTGGGCACCCGGACAGCGCAGCTCTACGGGGCTTTCGTGGTCAACGAGCGCCATCGCCACCGCTACGAATTCAACAACGCCTACCGCGAGCGGTTCCTGAAGGCCGATTTCGCCTTCAGTGGCCAGACACCCGACGGCAAGCTGGTGGAGATTATTGAACTGTTGAACCACCCGTTCTTTATCGCCAGCCAGTTCCACCCCGAGTTCCGCAGCAAGCCGCACCAGCCGCACCCCCTCTTCAGGGGCTTCATTGCCGCCGCCCTCCTGGTCATTGGTGGCTACGCTGTGATGGCTCATGGATTTCCCCGGGCCACTGATGATCTCGACCTGCTGGTGCAGGGCGGGCGGCGTGACCAGTGGCGTCGGCTTCTGGAAGGGTTGGGCATGGAAGTATATCGCGAGGCCCCGGTTTTCATGCAGTTCAACCCGCCCGGCGGCGGAGGGCTTCCGGTAGATCTGATGTTCGTGGCCGAGGAGGTTTTCGAACGAATGCGGGCCGATGCGGAACCGGCAAGTGTGGAGGGATCTTCCTTTGGCGTGGTTTCGTTGCTGCACCTGATTGCCCTGAAATGCCATGCCATCCGCCACGGCAAGTCGCACCGCAGCGTTAAGGACGCCGAGGATCTGATCCAACTGATCATTATCAACAGGCTGGACTTGAACGAACCGGAAATCCGGGCGACCATTCTCAAGCATGGCGACCATGAACTCTATGATAAACTCCGGCGATCCTGTGTTTCCGAATGACAGCGTGTTGCGCGATGCTCCAGGGCTGGAATTCCCGGATTGGAGCGGAATGGCCCCTCGCGGGCCGAGCATGACTTTTGAGCAGGCCGTTTATTGGAATGAGGAGATGCTATCCATGTTTCCTCCCAAGCCAAACCGCGCTGCCCTGGATGCCGATGCCAAGTGCAAGGTTGAGTTCAGGCTCCTCTGAACTGGGCTTGGGCCTGATTCCGGTCTCGGATCTTGCCAGACGGCCAGAGTAAGCTGCAGTGAACGGCAGTTATCTCCCAGGTGCTTCAACGCATGACCTACTCCGACGCCATCCGCTTCCTCTACAACCTCCGCTGGTTCGGCGCAAAGCTCGGGCTGGACAACACCTTCAAGCTGGCCGCCCTCGCCGGCAACCCGCAGCACCAGCTCCGCTTCATCCACGTCGCCGGGACCAACGGCAAAGGCTCCACTTGCGCCATGCTGGAGAGTATCTATCGGGCGGCTGGGTTGCGCGTCGGGCTGTTCACATCCCCTCACCTCGTCGCCTTTGGGGAGCGCATCCAGGTGGACCGCCTGCCTATCCCCGACAGTGAAGTCGTGCGCCTGATCGCGGAGATGCGGTTGTTGCTGGGGCAGGGGTGGGGCACTGTGGACACGGAAGCGGCCGGCCTCGCGCCCTCCCCCGGCGCGCCGGCTCCGGAGCCGGCGGCGGGATGTTCTTCGGCCGCAGAGCATCCGACCTTTTTCGAGGTCGTCACCGTCATGGCGCTGCGCTACTTTGTCGAACAGAAGTGCGACCTGGTGATTTGGGAGACCGGCCTGGGCGGGCGCCTCGATTCCACCAACATCGTCACTCCCCTGGCTGGCATCATCACGAACATCCAGTACGATCACCAGAAGTGGCTGGGTGAAACCCTGGCCAGCATTGCCGCTGAGAAAGCGGGCATAATTAAGCCCGGCATTCCCCTCATCACCGGCACCGACGCGCCGGAGGCCCTCGAAGTCATTGAGCAAACGGCCCGCAGCCGGGGCGCACCCCTGTTGAAGGTGCTGCCGTCGGAAGCCCGGCGCCCCCCCCTTGACGCCATCCCATTGCCGCTGCTGGGCCATCATCAGAGAATGAACGCCGCAGTGGCCTTGGCAACCGTGCGCACCCTCGCCCCGCAGATTCCGGTTAACGAGGAATCCATCCGTGCCGGGCTTTCACGCGTCCACTGGCCCGGCCGGCTGCAGATGGTCACACGGGCTTCCGGCCACAGGATTCTGCTCGACGGCGCGCACAATGTGAGCGGAGCCGAAATCATGGCCGCAGCCCTGAGGGAATACTTCCCTGGGGCTTACCCCACGCTGGTGCTTGGCATCTTGCGCGACAAGGACTGGTCGGCCATGTGCGATATCCTGGCGCCGCTGGCAGGCCGGATTCTGCTGGTTCCGGTCCACAGCGAGCGCACGGCGGAACCGCACGGCCTTGCAGAAGTCTGCTCCCGCGCCAACCCCCGCGCGCCCGTAGTCGAGTGTCCCTCTCTGGCCGCTGCTCTCACGGATGCTGCCGCCGACCGCTTTGTGGCCATCGCCGGCTCGCTCTACCTGATCGGCGAGGCGATGGAGGTGTTGCAGCTTTCCGCCGTGAAGCGCGACAACGAACGCGGGCTCAATGAATGGGGCGGCATCCCACGGGCAGGAAAAGGCTGAAGCGCTCGCATTGGTCGAAACGCTATCCGCTAAAGACAGGCCTTGGCCAGAACGGCCTCGCAGACGAACGCCCCATTCAGCAAGGCGTCGAAAACCTGAGCGGCCCACGCATGGTGCGAGTTCCGGGTGCAGAACCACGCCACCAGAGGTCCGGCATCCAGGATCACCCGCTTCATTTCCCGAAGTTGTCCAAATGCCGCGGGTTGGTCGAAAGGTCGGTAAACTCCCATCGACCCTCGACCTTGAGTCGGAAGTTCCACCAGTTTTCAGGCCCTAAGCGGGGGCAATGGCATGGGCGAATCCACTCTGGTCGGCCGCTGGGTGCGCCAACTCGAAACCCGGCTCTATACTCCGGTCAACCTCACCCAGGCCACCTTGAGCAGCACCGGCCTCCTGGCCACTCTGGCCCGCAGCCTGGGCAAGCGCGGCAGCATCCGCC
>JAPLUA010000642.1 GCA_026397855.1 Verrucomicrobiota bacterium
CCAGCGCCTGGATGACCCTGGGGCAGGTGACCGAGGTCATCGGGATGTTCTCCCTGGGAACCCTGCTGCTGAGGTGGCGACTAAAATGGATTATCACCTGTGCGCTCGGGTTCGGCGTGCTCCGCTTCGCCCTCAGCTCCCTGAATACCCAGATCACGTTGCTCGCCGGGGTGCTCCTGCACGGGTTCTCTTTCACCCTGGTCTTTATTACCGCGCAAATCTACCTCGACCAGCGGATTGATGCCGCCTGGCGAGCGCGCGCGCAGGCCCTGCTGTCGCTCATGAACGGCGGCGTGGGCAACCTGCTCGGCTACCTCGGCACCGGCTGGTGGTTCAGCGTCTGCGCCCGGGCGGGCGGCTCGCCCTGGCCGCGGTTCTGGGGCGGATTGGCGGTTGCGGTCGGGCTGGTCATGGCCTACTTCCTTATCGCCTACCGCGGGATCGGATCAGGCATCCGCCCCGCCGCAGCCATTCCCACAAAAACGCGCCTCCCATCCTGATCAAGCCCCGCCGATGAGGCGACGGTCGAAATGAGAGATTGCACCGGGGATGGGTTTGCGTAAATACTATCACAATCCGTTTTGAACAGCAGTGGAGACTTCAATCTCCGGAAAAATGACGCGCACTAAAAACAAAGCAGTTGCCAACAGCCTTAAGCCGCGGACGGGACCGCCGGCCAAGCAGGGGCTATATGATCCGCAGTTTGAGCACGAAGCCTGCGGGGTCGGGTTCGTGGCCGACATCAAGGGGCGGAAGTCCCACACGATCATCCAGCAGGCGCTCCAGGTTCTGATGAACCTCAACCACCGGGGCGCATGCGGCTGCGAGGCCAACACCGGGGACGGCGCGGGCATCCTCATCCAGCCCCCGCACGAGTTCCTGAAGCTGGTCGCCCGCGAGGGGCGCGTCTCTCTGCCCGGGGCCGGGGAGTATGGCGTCGGGATGGTTTTCCTGCCCCAGGATCCCGCCCAACGCGCCGAGTGCGAGGCGGTCTTCGCCGGCATTGCGGCCGAGGAGGGGCAGCAGGTGCTCGGATGGCGGACCATTCCGACCAGCAACGTCACCCTGGGCGCGACGGCCCTGGTTTCCGAGCCGTTCATGCGCCAGGTCTTTGTCGCCCGGAACCCGAAGCTCGGCGACGAGCTGGCATTCGAGCGCAAGCTCTACGTGATCCGCAAGCGCGCGGAGAATGCGATCCGCTACTCCGGCAAGGTTGCGGGCGGGGAGTTCTTCTACATTTCCAGCCTCTCGTGCCGCACGGTGGTGTACAAGGGGATGCTGCTCACCGAGCAGCTCGAGTCCTATTACCCGGACCTGTCGCATCCCGTGATGGATTCGGCGCTGGCGCTGGTCCACTCACGGTTCAGCACGAACACGTTCCCGAGCTGGAACCGGGCGCACCCGTACCGCTACGTGGCGCACAACGGCGAGATCAACACGCTGCGCGGCAATGTCAACTGGATGCACGCGCGCGAGGCCCTGTTTGAGTCCGACCTCTTCGGCGACGACCTGAAGAAGCTGCTGCCGGTGGTGTGCGCCGACGGCAGCGACTCGGCGATGTTTGACAACTGCCTGGAGCTGCTGGTCCTGTCGGGCCGCTCGCTGCCCCACGCGATGATGATGATGATCCCCGAGCCGTGGACCAAGCACGAGAGCATGAGCCCGGAGAAGAGGGCGTTCTATGAGTATCACTCGTGCCTGATGGAGCCCTGGGACGGCCCGGCCTCGATCGCGTTCACCGACGGCAGGAGAATCGGCGCGGTGCTGGACCGCAACGGCCTCCGTCCCTCGCGCTACTACATCACCACGGACGACCTGGTGATCATGGCCAGCGAGGTGGGCGTGCTGGACGTGCCCGCCGAGCGGGTGCGGCAGAAGGGCCGCCTGCAGCCGGGGCGCATGTTCCTCATAGACACGGAGGAGGGGCGGATCGTCGCGGACGAGGAGATCAAGCAGAAGATCGCCAGCGAGCAGCCTTACCGCGAGTGGCTGGACCGGAACCTGATCCGCCTGGCGGACGTGCCGGATCCGCATGTCATCCCGGAGCCCGACCACGAGACGGTGCTGCAGCGGCAGCTTGCGTTCGGCTACACCTTCGAGGACCTGCGGGTGCTGCTGGCCCCGATGGCTCGCGACGGCGCCGAGGCAGTCGGCTCCATGGGCACGGACACGCCGCTGGCGGTGCTGTCCAACAAACCCCAGCCGCTCTTCAACTACTTCAAGCAGCTCTTCGCGCAGGTGACCAACCCGCCCATTGACTGCATCCGCGAGGACATCATCATGTCCACCGAGACCGCCATCGGCTCGGAGCGCAACCTGCTCAAGCCCGGGCCCGAGCACGCGCGGCTGATCGAGCTGAAATCTCCGATCCTCACCAACGAGGAGTTCACGCGCCTCAAGCACGTTGACCTGCCGGGGTTCAAGTCGGTCACCCTTCCGATCCTGTTCAGCGCCGCCGCCGGCCCCGCGGGACTGGAGCAGGCGATGGACGAGCTGTGCCGCAAGATAGACCAGGCCATCCGCGACGACGTCAACGTGATCGTCCTGTCCGATCGCGGGGTGAACAAGGACTGGGCGCCCATCCCGTCGCTCCTGGCGGTGGCGGGCCTGCACCATCACATGATCCGCGAAGGGACGCGCACGCGGGTAGGGCTGGTGTTGGAATCGGGCGAGCCGCGCGAGGTGCACCATTACTCGCTGCTGATCGGCTACGGCTGCGGCGCCATCAACCCCTACCTGGCGTTCGAGACCCTGGACGACATGCTGCGGCAGGGGCTGCTGACCGGCATTGACCACAAGGCGGCCTGCAAGAATTACCTGAAGGCGGCGATGAAGGGCGTCGTGAAGGTCATCTCCAAGATGGGGATCTCCACCATCCAGAGCTACTGGGGCGCGCAGATCTTCGAGGCGGTCGGCCTGAAGCAATCGCTCATCGAGAAGCATTTCACGGGAACCCCCACCCGCATCGAGGGCGCGGGGATTGACCTGATTGCGCAGGAGGTCCTGCTGCGGCACCAGCGGGCGTTCGCGGACCGGCAAGGCAACGGCCAGGTGCTGGACACGGGCGGCCAGTACCAGTGGCGCGAGGACGGCGAGCATCACCAGTTCAATCCGCAAACCATCCACAAGCTGCAGAGCGCGGTCCGCAACGACAGCTATGCGGCGTTCAAGGAATACTCGGCCCTGGTGAACGAGCAGGAGCAGCACTGGGCCACCCTGCGCGGCCTGCTCGATTTCAAGAAGGTCAAGCCCGTGCCCATCGAGTCGGTGGAGTCGGTCGAGAGCCTCATGAAGCGGTTCAAGACCGGCGCCATGAGCTACGGCTCGATCAGCCAGGAGGCGCACGAGACGCTGGCCATCGCCATGAACCGCATCGGCGGCAAGAGCAACACCGGCGAGGGGGGCGAAGCCCCGGAACGGTATGCCCCGCTGCCCAACGGCGATTCCAGGAACAGCGCGATCAAGCAGGTCGCCTCCGGGCGCTTCGGCGTCACGAGCCAGTACCTCGTCAATGCCAAGGAGCTCCAGATCAAGATGGCCCAGGGTGCCAAGCCCGGCGAAGGCGGCCAGCTGCCCGGCCAGAAGGTCTATCCGTGGATCGCCAAGGTGCGCTACTCGACCCCCGGCGTCGGGCTGATCTCCCCTCCCCCGCACCACGACATTTACTCGATCGAAGACCTGGCGGAGCTGATTCACGACCTGAAGAATGCGAACCATCACGCGCGGATCAGCGTGAAGCTCGTGTCCGAGATCGGCGTGGGCACCATCGCGGCGGGCGTCGCCAAGGCGCACGCCGACGTGGTGCTGATCAGCGGCTTCGACGGCGGCACGGGGGCATCGCCCCAGACCGGCATCAAGCACGCGGGGATTCCCTGGGAGCTCGGCCTGGCCGAGACGCACCAGACGCTCGTGCTGAACAATCTACGGTCCCGCATCATCGTCGAGACCGACGGCCAGCTCAAGACCGGCCGGGATGTGGCGATCGCCGCCCTGCTGGGCGCGGAGGAGTTCGGGTTTGCCACCGCGCCGCTGGTGGCGATGGGCTGCATCATGATGCGCGTCTGCCATCTCAACACCTGCCCGGTGGGCGTGGCCACCCAGAACCCCGAGCTGCGCAAGCGCTTTGCGGGCAAGCCCGAGCACGTGGTCAACTTCATGCGCATGGTGGCCGAGGAGCTCCGCGAGCTGATGGCCCAGCTCGGATTCCGCCAGCTCAACAAGATGATCGGGCGCGTTGACCGGCTCGAGGTCAGGAAGGCGGTGGACCACTGGAAAGCCAAGGGGCTGGACTTCAGCAAGATCCTTTACCAGCCCGAGGTGCCGATCAATGTCGGGCGATTCTGCCAGATCGCCCAGAACCACGGCCTGGACCGGGCGTTCGACAACACGGTGCTGCGGAAGCTCTGCGCCCCGGCGGTCGAGCGGAAGGAGAAAGTGCTGGCCATGCTGCCGATCCGCAACGTCCACCGCGTCGTGGGCACGATGGTCGGCAGCGAGATCACGCGCCGATGGGGCGCCGAGGGGCTGCCCGAGGATACCATCGAGATCCATTTCACCGGCAGCGCGGGCCAGAGCTTCGGCGCGTTCATGCCGCACGGGATGACCTTCTACCTGGAGGGCGACTCCAACGACTACGTCGGCAAGGGCCTGTCCGGGGGAAAGATCATCGTCCACCCGCCGGCGCGCTCCACGTTTGTGCCCGAGGACAACATCATCGTCGGCAACGTGGCCCTCTACGGCGCCACGGCGGGCGAAGCCTACATCCGCGGCATGGCCGGCGAGCGGTTTTGCGTGCGCAACAGCGGCGTCAACGCGGTGGTGGAATCCGTGGGCGACCACGGGTGCGAATACATGACCGGCGGGCGGGTTGTGGTGCTCGGCTCGACCGGGCGCAATTTTGCCGCGGGCATGTCGGGCGGAGTGGCCTACGTGCTCGACGAAACGGGCCAGTTCCCGGGCCGCTGCAACCAGCAGCTCGTTGCGCTGGAGAAGCTGGAGGACGCGGACGAAACCGAACAGGTGTGGAAGATGATCCAGCGCCACCAGAGCTTCACCGGCAGCGCGCTCGCCGCCAGGATCCTGGCCCGGTGGAAGAGCCTGGTGCCAAAGTTCGTGAAGGTCATGCCCAAGGACTACAAGCGCGTGCTGCAATCCATGCAGCGCATGCAGCAATCGGGCCTGAGCGGCGAGCAGGCCATCATGGCCGCCTTCGAGGAAAACTCCCGGGACGCCGCGCGCGTGGGAGGGGGCTAATCGTGATGAACGAAGCACTGCTACGCCCCGCTTTGATCGCAGGCTGCGAAGATTTAACGCAGAGAGGCGCAGAGAGGCGCAGAGGGTTCTTTTTCTCTGCGTTTCTCCGCATTCCTCTGCGTCTCTGCGTTAAGAGTGCTTTGGATTTGGTTGCGGCTTTGCCGGGCCGTATCGCTGCGTTAAGAATGATTTGGAATTGGTTGCGGCTTTGCCGCGCTGTGTCTCTGCGTTGAATATCGGGCGGCGCCTATGCACGAAAACGAAATCTCCAGCCTGATCACCGGAGCGGCCATTGAGGTCCATAAGCACCATGGTCCGGGGCTGGTCGAACAGGTTTATGAGGAATCGCTATGCCATGAATTCAACCTGCGCCACATTCCCTTCAAACGCCAGCAGCCCGTGCCAATTCATTACAAGGAAGTCAGGCTCGGCTCCGATTTGAATCTCGACCTCGTTGTCTATGACAAGGTTATTGTGGATAACAAAGCCAAAGCCGAGCTTCACCCAATTGACAAAGTAAAACTCCTCACCTACCTGCGGCTTTCAAACCTGCGGCTTGGTCTCCTGATCAACTTTCATGCGATGGTGCTGAAGGATGGCGTCGTGCGGGTCGTGAACGACCTTGCCCCTTACGAGCCGCCACCCCAGGATTCCTTCGGTATCTGAGCAGGTGAGGCTGTGCCGGAAGCCATATATAGAGATGAAAAAGAACATCAACCCAGAGATACCACAGAGATGCACAGAGGTAACCAGGAGAATGCATCTTCCCCTCCACTCCGCACTGCTACGCCCCGATTTGATCGAAGGCTGCGAAGATTTAACGCAGAGGCGCAGAGAGGCGCAGAGAGGCGCAGAGGGTTCTTTTACTCTGCGTTTCTCGGCATTCCTCTGCACTGCTATACCCCGATTTGATCGCAGGCTGCGAAGATTTAACGCAGAGGGCGCAGAGGTTCGCAGAGAGGCGCAGAGGGTTCTTCTTCTCTGCGTTTCTCTGCGCTTTCTCTGCGTCTCGGCGTTAAGAATGGTGCCTTCGGTTGCGGCTCCGCCGCGCTGCGTCTCTGCGATATAACCACACACTGACACCTATGGGCAAACCCACCGGATTTCTGGAATACCTGCGCGAGCTGCCGCACGACCGCTCGGCGGTTGAGCGCATCAGCGACTGGAACGAGTTTCATTGCCACCTGGACGAAGGCAAGCTGCGGCAGCAGGGCGCCCGCTGCATGGATTGCGGCGTCCCCTTCTGCCATACGGGAACCCTGCTCAACGGCATGGCCTCCGGCTGCCCGATTCACAACCTGATTCCCGAATGGAACGACCTGGTCTATCGCGGCCTCTGGAAGGAAGCCCTCGACCGGCTGCACAAGACCAATAACTTCCCCGATTTCACCGGCCGCGTCTGCCCCGCTCCGTGCGAAGGCTCCTGCGTCCTCGGCATCAACGACCCGCCGGTCACCATCAAGAGCCTCGAGTGCGCCATCATTGACCACGGCTGGGAAAACGGCTGGGTGGTGCCGAAACCTCCCCGGACCCGCACCGGCAAGCGGGTGGCGGTGGTCGGATCCGGACCGGCCGGCTTGTGCGCCGCGGCCCAGCTCAACCGGGCGGGACATTTCGTGACGGTGTTCGAGCGCGCCGACCGCGTCGGCGGCCTCCTGATGTACGGCATCCCGAACATGAAGCTCGACAAGGCCAAGGTCGTGCTGCCCCGCATCGCCCAGATGGAGGAGGAAGGCGTCAAGTTCGTGACCGGAACCGAAGTGGGCACTGCCAGCCCGGCGAAGCAGCTCCTGGATGAGTTCGACGCCGTCGTGCTCTGCACCGGCGCGACCAAACCCCGCGATCTGCCCGTTCCGGGCCGCGACCTGAAGGGGGTCCATCCCGCCATGGATTACCTGGCGGGCAACACGCGCAGCCTCCTGGAGGGATCCAAAGGCGGCGGACTTATCTCGGCCGAAGGCAAAGATGTGATGGTGATCGGCGGCGGCGACACCGGGACCGACTGCGTGGGGAGCGCCCTCCGCCAGGGCTGCAGGAGCGTGGTGCAGGTGGAGATCCTGCCGCGCCCGCCCATTGAACGCGCCGCGGACAATCCGTGGCCCGAGTGGCCCAAAGTTTACCGCATGGACTACGGGCAGGAAGAGGCTGCGGCGAAGTTCGGCGCGGACCCGCGCATCTACCTGACCACCGTCAAGCAGTTCAACGGCGACGCCGGCGGCCAGGTCAAGGAAGCCCTCACGGTGCAAATCCAATGGGAGCGGAATGACAAGGGCCAGTTTGTCCCCCGGGAAGTCCCGGGCACCGAGCAGATCCGCCCGGTCCAGCTCGTGCTCCTGGCCATGGGCTTCCTGGGACCGGAACAGCCGTTGCTCGAAGCGCTCGGCATCGAGCGCGACGCCCGCAGCAATGTGAAGGCGGCCTTTGACAAGTATGCCACCAACATCAAGGGTATTTTCGCCGCCGGCGACTGCCGACGCGGCCAAAGCCTGGTGGTGTGGGCCTTCAACGAGGGCCGCGGCGCCGCCCGCGAGTGCGATCGCTACCTGATGGGGCAAACCAATCTGCCTTAGGCGTAACTATTCAACCGTGGCGACATGAAACTGAAACCAACCCTTTGGACGCGGCCGCTCTGTGCGGGCGCACTCCTGGTCCTCGGCCTGGGCGCCGTCGCCTCGCCCCTGCTGCGGACCGATGTGGCGGCGGAACCGACCTGGGTGGCCCATGTTGATTGCGACGCCCTGCGCCCCGCCGCCCTGGGCCAGTGTTTGCTGGCCGAGATGGAGAAGCCGGAATCGCAGGCCAGATTCGCGACCTTCCAGACCCTCTTCAGCTTTGATCCCCGCAAGCAACTGCACGGGCTCACCCTTTACAGCGCCGGCAAGGCTGCGGAAGATGCCGTGGCGCTGGTTTACGCGGATTTCGATTCCGAGCGGCTGGTCACCCTGGCCAAGTCGGCCAGGAATTCGCAGAGCACGCCGCATAAGTCGCACCTCATCTACAGTTGGATTGAAGATGGCAAGGAGCCCAAGGATGGCGTGATGCCGCGCACCTACGGCGCGATTTGCGGATCCCGCGTCGTCGTGTTGGCCCGGCAGGAAAAGTCGGTGGCCAACGCCCTTGACGTGCTGGACAAGGCCTCGCCCAACCTATCCGCGGGCAATGTCTTCCCGCAACTGGGCGCCCCCGGATGCGCCAGCTTCATCGAGGCGTCCGCCCGCAAGCTGGAATTCGCCGACTCCACCCCCACCGCCGC
>JAPLUA010000444.1 GCA_026397855.1 Verrucomicrobiota bacterium
ACCCCACGGGATGCGGGTCGCACACGTCATCACGCGCCTGATCGTGGGAGGGGCCCAGGAAAACACCCTGGCCTCCGTCCTGGGCCTGCGCCGGAAACCGGCCGTCGAGGCGGAGCTGATCGCCGGCCCGGCCCGGGGACCGGAGGGCTCTCTCGAACCGGAATGCTCGGCCTTTCCGGGGATGCTGACCATCCTGCCGGAGCTGGTCCGGCCAATCCACCCGTGGAAAGACGCACAGGCTTTCCGGCGGCTCGCCGGGCTGTTCCGGGAGCGCCGGCCTGACATTGTCCACACGCACAGCGGCAAAGCCGGCATCCTCGGGCGCCTGGCCGCCGCGCACGCCGGCGTGCCGTTCATCATCCATACCATTCACGGCCCGTCCTTCGGCCCCTTCCAGGGCCGCCTGCCCAATGCCCTGTTTTGCTCGGCGGAACGTTATGCGGCCAAAGTGACAAACCACTTCGTCGTTGTGGCCAATGCCATGAGGGATCAGTACCTGGCCGCCGGCATCGGGCGGCCGGACCAATACTCCAGAATCCTCAGCGGCTTCCCCCTGGAGCCGTTCCTTGCCGCAACCAACGACCTCCGGCTCCGCGCCAGGCTCGGCCTGGCCCCGGAGGACATTGTCATCGGCAAGATCGCCCGCCTGTTCAAACTCAAGGGGCACGATGATCTCCTGGACGTTGCCCCGGCGCTGGCGGCCGGCTGCCCGCAAATCAAGCTGCTGCTGGTCGGGGATGGCCTCTGGCGGGATCGGCTGGAAAACCGGGCGCGGGCGCTCGGCATCGGGAAGCGTGTCGTCTTCACCGGCCTCGTGCCGCCCGCCGACGTGGCCCCGCTGCTCGGGATCATGGACGTGGTCGCCCACCTGTCCCTGCGCGAAGGCCTGCCGCGCGCGCTGCCGCAGGCGCTGGCGGCTGCCCGCCCGATCGTGGCCTACGACGTGGATGGCGCGCGGGAGGTTTGCGTTGACAATGAGACAGGGTTCCTGCTGCGCCCGGGGGATCTGGCGGGCTTGCGCGATCGGCTGCTCCGCCTGGCGGGGGACTCCGCGCTGCGCGAGCGCCTGGGTCGGGCGGGACAGCAATTCGTCCGGAAACGCTTTGGCGTCCAGCAGATGGTGGACGATTTGCATCAGCTTTACCTGCGAATGGGAGCGGGCCGGTCGTGACTTTTCCTTTCAACGTTTACCTGGCGGCAGTCGTGAGCGCCTTTATCACGGCGCTGCTCTCCTTGCCCTTGTGGCGCCGCTGGTGCCTGCGCACGGGGCTGGTGGACGACCCGGGCCGGCGCAAGATCCATGATCACCCCGTGCCCTTGGCCGGCGGGCTCGCGGTCATGACCGGGATCGTTGTCCCGACGCTGGCAGCCTGCCTGGCCCTCTGGTGGCATGGGATGGACGGCAAGCCCGGCGCCGACGCGGCGCGCGCAACTCTCCTGGACACTAACAGCGCCGGGCTGCTTGGATACGGCCTGGGCCGACGCGCCATGGAACTGGCCTG
>JAPLUA010000282.1 GCA_026397855.1 Verrucomicrobiota bacterium
CGGCCCCAAGGCCCGTCCCGGCGGCCCCGGTGTCGTGCCTCCCCGGCGCTCCAAGCGTGTTCCAACGGTAGTGCCCCGGTCGCACTACGGTATTGCCCCCGTAGCGCCCCCATGTTGATCAGATCAACATGGGGCCGCTACCGTAGTGCTACCGGGGCAATACGGGTGCACTACCGTTGAATCACGCCTGTGCCACGCTTCCAATGCCACCGGGCTAGGCTTTGTAACGTCACAAAGCGGCAGCCGGGAGCTGGAGGGATGAACTGCGGAAGACGGGTGGACTGAGTTATACGGACTGAAACGGGAGGTGGGGAGAGGGCCTGGAATGCCCCGCAAACGTGCCTGGAGCCCGCTACAGGGTCTTGAAGGGGTCGGCTCGTATGTGGGGATCCCTGGAATGTAACAAATCGCTCTAATGCCCGTTATCTCGTGTGACGTAACAAAGGCATTGGATCCCCGATGGGGCTTGCCAGCTCGTATGTGAGACCAATACAGGGGCCATCGTCGCCTCGTACGAGAAGTAGAGAGCCGGCAAAGAGAGGGGCAGCGCCAGATGACGGCCGTCACGGGTTGTTACCATCTTCGGTGATCCCCCGTCGCTGTGCGTATTCTTCATGATGTTTGTATGGCCAGCGCCCCGGATCAGCGACCCAGCGCCAGAGGCACCCGGCATGGAACACCGACGCAATCGCGGGGTTCGCTGCATCCGGGGCGTTGGCCCGGCCCATTTGAGTCTGGGCAATGCGACCTGATTCCGCGAGCCTCAGCTACTTCTTGACTGGGGTTATGGCCAGTGCGTCATTGTACGTCACCGATGCTCTCTGACCATCAAGATGAGTAATAACAACGCCCGCCTGATCGGCCAGCGCCTTCTCGATTCTGTGTTGTGTGGCCAACGTCCCGGCTCACCGACGCCGGGCCAATGACGTCCGATTGCTAACCACGACGCGATCCCGGCGTTCGGTGCAGCCGGCTTGTTGGGCCACAAGGTCATCGTGAAACTCCTGTCTTCCAAACTCGGCGAAACTCATACCAGAAATACGCGGCAATGCCAGAGAACAGCAACAGCAGAAGCAAAACCTCCAAAATCCGAATAGTGCCGCCAGACTCGACAATGAATGAGAAAAGAGAAAGAGAGCAAAACACAGCGTAACCAAAGACCGCAGTCATGGTGCTCGCTGCCGCTCCTAAACTAAACACTCTGACGTGCCGTTGTGCGCGATGTGATAGCCGGTAGAATTCCAATGCTCCCAGCCCGCCAGCAAGGGCGATGGCAGCGACGTAAAGCAACCGATGCGGCTCAGCGGAGAAATAGCCAATCGAATCGTTTGTGACGAAATCGTGAACGATGTCGGCCACTGCGAAAATCGCGAACGCCGTGACCGCTGCAATGACACCCCATTTTCTCATGCGCATAGTGTGGCCGAACGGTGATTATACAAACGGACCGTTTGTATATCGAGGCGGTCTTTCCCGCTCGCAAGCCATTTCATGGTAGAAACTTACGCTCCTGGGCGCTGCCATGTCAACCCCCTTGAGCCGCTTCATCGTAAACATGCCGGCATACTTCCCGTTGCGCATGTAGTTCCAGTCGGTGATGTCGGTGGCTGGCAATGGCCGTGGATTGACGTGTTCCGGTAGGCCTTGTAGAATACCCTTGTAATGAGTAATAGCGAAACGCGATGTTCCTTTGCCCGCGCTGCGTCTGGCAGAAGAGGCTGTCCCGAGGCCGGATTCATGTCGGCCCCGGCTTCAGCAAAGCACGGCGGGCGCGGATTCACCCTGATTGAACTGCTGGTTGTGATCGCCATCATCGCGATTCTCGCCGCGCTGCTGCTGCCGGCGTTGTCGAGCGCCAAGGAGAAGGCCAAGCGCATTCAATGCCTGAATAACCTGAAGCAAATCGGCATCGGCCTGACCGTTTACGCCGGCGACAACAACGACCGGCTTTTTCCCCCGCCCCAGACCTCCAACGGATCGGGCAGATACAACCATCACACCTTGCAGGATGACACAGCCACGGCTTCAAAAGACGTGAATCTGGATGTCACCAAGACCAACATGCCGTCCATCTGGTCGTGCCCGACAAGGAACCGCGGACTTGTCTCCTACAACACCGGCCCGACGCCGCCGCAGTGGCAGATTGGCTACCAGTATTATGGCGGAGCGACCAACTGGTATAACACATCGGGCAATTTCCCTGCGCGCAGCCCCGTCAAGCTGGGCAATTCCAAACCGGGCTGGGTGATTGCGGCGGACGATGTCCTGTTTGTCATCAGCACGTCAACCTGGGGCAAGACCCACATGCGGCGCGGCGCGGTTTTTCCCGATGGCGGAAACCAGTTGGGTGCGGACGGTTCGGTGGCTTGGAGGAAGATGGAGACGATGTACCACGTCTCCGGCTACACGCTGGATTACAGATGGTATATCTACCAGGACGACTTTTCATCCATTCCCGACGCGACGTTGGCCGGCTTGAAGTTTCCGAATTAATGGTGCGGACTAACGTCCGCGGCTACGAGGGGCGGCACCCTCCACCCTTGTTTCTACCCTCGGCTCCCTTCATAATCCGGGCGTGGCACTGAGGCACTGGCACCTTATCGTCCTCGCGACCGTCACAGCGCTCACCGGGATCGGCTCGGGTTGCGCGCTGGGTCAGCCTGCGGGCGGGAGCCCTTTGCCGTCGGCCAGCCCCTTTGTTTGCCGGGTGTGGCGGGGCGAGGATGGCCTGCCGCAGGACTCGGTCTGGGCTATCCTGCAAGCCCGGGACGGCTACCTCTGGGTGGGGACCGGGTGCGGCCTTGCCCGTTTCGACGGGGTCAGCTTCAAGGTGTTCGGCATGGCGGAGGGGCTGCCGAGCCTGCACGTGCGCGCCCTGTTGGAAGACCGGCAAGGCGCCCTGTGGATTGGCACGGCCAGGGGGGTGTGTCGCTATGCGGACGGCCAGTTCAAGAGATGGATGGTGCGCGACGGATTGGCGGGGGACATTATTTCGCAACTGGCTGAAGATCCCGAGGGGGGCATTTGGGTCGGTACCACCTCCGGATTGAGCCGCTGGTCCGGCGGCCGATTCGAGAGCGTCAGGCTGACGGAGGACCCGGGCGATGCGGGCGTTCGCGCGCTGGCGGCTGACCGAAACGGTGACCTTTGGGTTTCCATGGTGAAAGAGGGGCTGCGGCGCCGCACGGGTGCCGGATTTGTCCAGGCGACGAGCGATCCGGAGATCCAGAGGTCCCCCCCGCTCCGGCTGTTGAAGGATCGAGCGGGCAGGATGTGGGTCAGCGGCGATGGTCGGGTCTCCTGCTATGACGGGACTTCATGGCAGGTTTACGGGCTGCAGGAGGGACTGCCGGACGTGACGGTCACCTGCCTGGGGGAAGGCGCGGACGGGACGATCTGGGCGGGAACGACCGACCAGGGGCTCTATTTCTTGCGCGCTGGAAAGTTCTACCCGGTGCGCCGGGCCGATGGGCTTTCGGACGAGGCGGTGCGGGCGGTTCTTGAAGATCGCGAGAATAACCTGTGGGTGGGCACCCGCGCGGGCGGACTCAACCGGCTCCAGCCCCGGAAACTGCTCACGCGCAAGATCTGGGATGGCCAGACCGAGGCGCAGCCGTTTTCGCTCGCGGAATCAGCGGAGGGTGCTTTGTGGGTGGGCACGATGGGCCGCGGCCTGTATCAGCTCGACAGCCGGGGGCAGACCGCGGTCCTGCGCGACCGGTTTCAGGTCAGCAATCCGCAGGTCAGCGCCGTGCTCCTGGCGCGGGACGGCAGCTTGTGGTGCAGCGCGGGTCCGGCTTTGTTCCACTGGCAGGAGGGCCGGATCAGCTCGATCCGGGGCAATAGCTGGGTGCGCTGCCTTTGCGAAGACCGCGAGGAGGGGTTGTGGATCGGCAGCCAGGACGGAACGCTCAAATTGCTCAAGGGGGGGAAGTTGCTGGATTCTCCCCAATTCGTGCCGCGAGGCCAATTGACCTCATTGGTCCAGGACCGGGACGGCACCCTTTGGGTCGGGACCTACGGCGGCGGGGTGGGCCGGTTGAAAGACGGCAGGTGGACGTTCTTCCGGAAGGAGCACGGCCTGCGCAGCGACATCATCCAGACGCTTTGCCTGGATTCCGGGGGCACCCTCTGGATCGGCACCGAGGGGGGCGGCCTCGGCCGCTTCAAAGACGGCCGCGTTGTCAGCTTCGGCAAGCCGGAGGGATTGCCGGATGAAACCATTCTCCAGATTCTGGACGACGGCGCGGGCCATCTCTGGTTGGGCAGCTACCACGGCATTTTCCGGGTCTCCCGCCGGGCGCTTGACGATCTGGCTGCCGGCGGGACCTCCTATGTCCATGCGCGCGTGTTTGATCGGTCTGACGGCCTGCAATCCGAAGAGTGCGTCGGGGGATTCAGCACCTGCCTCAAGACCCGCGACGGCTTGCTCTGTTTCGCGACCGGCAGCGGTGTCGTCATGATTGATCCCAAACAGCCTTGGGACAAAGGGGCGCCGCCGATCGTCTGGTTCGAAGAACTGCTGGTGAACGGGCAGGCTCAGAAGGTGCGATCGGGGCGGGCAGGCCCCGCGGAGCCGCCCGAGCCGGCAGTGAGGATCCCTCCCGGCAAGTCGCGGTTTGAGTTCCACTACACCGGCTTGAATTTCTCGGCGCCGGAGAAGGTCCGTTTTCGCTATCAGTTGGAGGGGCTGGATTCGGGCTGGGTTGAGGCTGGCCCGCGAAGGGCTGCCTACTACAGCTACCTGGCGCCGGGCAATTACCGGTTCAGGGTCCAGGCGCACAATGGCAACAGCGTGTGGGGCGAGACCGGAGGGAGCGTGGCGCTGAAGGTCCTGCCGTATTTCTGGGAGACCTGGTGGTTCATCGCGCTGCTGGTTGCGGGGCTGACAGGCAGCGTGGCCGTGACGGTCCGCTACCTGGAACGTCGCAAGGCCCGCGCCCAGTTGCGGCGCCTTGAGCAGGATCGCGCCATGGAACGTGAGCGCGCTCGCATCGCCCGCGACATCCACGACGACCTGGGCTCCCGTCTCACGCAGATCTCCGCCCTGACCGAGCAGGCCGAGCGCGAGATTCCCCCCGCGAGCCCGACCGGGCAGTTGGTCCGGCACATCCGCTCCACGGCCCAGGAGACCCTGAGCCGCCTGGACGAGACGGTCTGGACGGTGAACCCGCGCAACGACCGGCTCGACCGACTGGCGGACTACATCCTGAACTACGCGGAGGAGTTCTTCCGGCACACCCCCGTCCGCTGCCGGTTCAAGCTGCTGGGGGATGTGCCCGCCCAGGTCATCGGGGCCGAACCTCGCCACCATCTTTTCCTCGCGGTCAAGGAGGCCCTCAACAACGCCGCCAGGCACTCGGGCGCCACCGAGGTCCAGGTGCAGATCGAGTTTGCAGCCGGGAACTTCCGCGTCTCGGTGCATGATAATGGGCGGGGCTTTGATGCGGCCGAATGCCTGGCGCGCGGTCGGGGCCTGGAGAATATGCGCTCGCGGCTCGAATTGCTCGGGGGCCGGCTGGAACTGGAAAGCCGGCCTGGTAACGGTGCCACCATCCGCATGGAGTTCAATCCAGCCCAGGCCAGCCCCAAACCGGAGGAAGCAGTGCCATGAGCCGTAGCGATGTTCCCGGACGGTCTCGCCGCTCCTCCAAAGAGCCTCTCCACCCTGCATCTTTGTGCGTATTGCCGGAATCACCCGGGGCGGCTGAGGATAAGGGGACGATGATTCCTTCTGTTTCGAGCCCGGCTGCCGCAGCCGCGGGTGGTGTGACCAGCGGCGCTGTCAGGACGGCCGTGGGCGCGGTCATTCGGGTTGCACTCGTGGAGGATGACGACTGGATGCGCGATAGTCTCGTCAGCCAGATAAACGCCGGCCCCCACTTTCAGTGTGTCGGGCATTACCGCACCGGCGAGGATGCCCTGCGGCAACTGGTCGCCGCCCGACCGGATGTGGTGCTCATGGACATCAACCTTCCGCGCATGAGCGGCATCGAGTGCGTGCGCCGGCTTAAGGAGCTGCTGCCGGAGGTCAACGTCCTCATGCTGACCGTTTACGAGGAGAGCGACCGGATTTTTGACTCGCTCAAGGCGGGCGCAAACGGATACCTGCTCAAGCGCGCCCCCCGCCAGGAGCTGATGGAAGCCATCGCCCATGTTCATGCAGACGGCTCGCCGATGACCGGCTCAATCGCCCGCAAGGTGGTTCACTATTTCAAACAGCTCGGCCAGGCCCCCCGGGAGCTTGAAACGCTCTCCCCGCGGGAGCGGGAAATCCTGGAGCGCCTCGGGGAAGGGGCCGCCTACAAGGAAATCGCCGAAACACTCGGGCTGAGCCTCGACACAATCCGCATGCACATCCGGGGCATCTACCGCAAGCTCCACGTCCACTCGCGGGGCGAGGTGGTGGCCAAGTATCTCCGGCGCTGATCAGGCCGCTAACAGCTACACATCTTCATGCGTATTTGCAGTTGCAATCCAGTTGCTATTCTACGCAGAATAAATGCTTGTGATCACAGGCCATCAAATTGACCGGTTGCAGAGGTGTGGCGCTAGCCACGCGCATCCGGCCGGTTGCCGGGATGTGCTCCCCAAAGTCCCGGTGCGGTGCCGATATCACACGTAAACCACCAAACGCAAAGCATAGAACCCGATCCCAATGAAAAGAATAACCACCCTGTTGACAATGGCCGTGCTGCTGGCTGGCACGATGCTCATCACCCGTTCCGCCACCGCGGCCACCAAGACGTGGGCGGTCGGAGGCGTTAACACCAACTGGTCCACTTTGAACAACTGGTCTCCGGCCGGAGTGCCGCAAACAGGCGATGACGCCGTTTTCAGCGTCGTTGGCGCGACTGCCTACGTGACCAATACCATTCCCACCACCAACAACGCGGTGGACTCTTCCTTCACGGGCGTCCTGAATAGCCTGGCCTATAATCAGACCAACAGTTCTCACTGGACGTTGATTACGGGGCCCGGCTTGGTGGTTTCCAGCACCTCTGCCACCGTGAGTCCGCTTTTTGTCGGTTCCGGCATTGACCAGAACACCTCTCCGGCGCTGGACATGACGGCGATCATGGGAACATCGCTCGCCATCACCAACACGAATGCGCCCATCATGATCGCAGAAACGGGTCAAAGCGCTGCATCCCCGGCCGTCAACCGCCGCGCCACATTGAACCTCTCGGGGCTGAACAACTTCACGGCGAAAGTCCAGAGGCTGGGCATCGCCTGGGACCCGGCAGGCGCGGTCCAACAGCGGCGCCCCACGGCGACCCTGTTGCTGGCGAAGACAAATAATATCACCTGCACGGTTACGGGCACGGCTCGCGTTGGATCCGATACTGGGATCGGCTATATTCTGGCGGAAGTTTTGCAGCAGGCCGGCAATGCCTCCACGAATCGCCTTGGCCAGGTCAACGTGTTTAACGTCAACGCGATGAAATTCGGCGGCGCCAAGACTGCCAACAGTTACGTTGATTTCAATCCGGGATGGACCAACCCGTCCGTGACCTTCCGCAACGCGGCCGGCACCGGGCGCCAGACGGCCTGGTTTATTGGTGATGATTCGACCACCGGCGCATCAACTTCCGGCTCCACCGCAGTAGTGAACCTGAGCGCAGGCATAGTGGATGCCCTCGTGGACAGCATGTACCTGGGAGTGGGGCAGAATGGCACTACCGCCAGCTTCGTTGCTGGAGGCAACGGCACGCTCTCGTTTGCCCGTGGTACAGTTGATGTTAATTCGCTGGCTTTGGGATACCAGGTTTATGCGGGTGCCAGCGCTGGTCGTGGCGTTCTCAATGTGCTGACCAATGGGCTCCTGGTTGTAAACAAGGACATCCTTATGGCACGCAACCTTGGACCCGGCACCGGCAGCCTGGTCACCAACAGCCTCGGCTATCTCTTTGTCAATGCTGGCGAAGCCCGGGTATTCGGTAATATTGTGGATGGCGGCGGCGGATCCACCATCATCGTCACAAACAACGGGACGCTTGATTTGAAGCCTTCCGGGGACACCGTTGCGGGTAACATCGGGGTGCGGGTGCTGAGTATTGGCGCCGGCCTGGTCACTAATTACGCAACCTTGAACGTCAGCAATTTGAATATCCTGAGGCCGGCCAGCCAGTTCACGGTTTATCCGGGCCAAACCCTCGGTGTGGTCGGCCCGAACCTTACCGGAACGCTCACGGTCAACTCAAACCTGACGTTGACGAACGCGACGCTGGCGCTTGACCTGGGCACCCCCGGCGGTGCCAACGACCAGGTTGCAGTACTGGCCAGCCTTGACCTCCAGGGCACAAACACGGTGCTGGTCAACCCGATCAGCGGATTCGGGCCGGCAGCCTACCCGATTGTGACCTACGCGACCGGGTTGACGGGCGATGTGAGCACCAACCTGAAGGTGGGCGGGGCCATGGGCGACAGCCGCTACAGTCTGTATTTCGACACCACCACAGCGGCAAATACCATCACCCTGAATGTCAGCGGCGGACCCGCCGCTAATCTCTTCTGGTCGGGTGACGGGGTGGGCAATGTCTGGAATCTGCACCAGACGTTCAATTGGAGTGACGGCGGCGGAGCCAATAATGCGAAGTTCTACAACCTCGATACTGTCACATTTGATGACTCGGGATCGGCCAGCCCGGCGGTCAACCTGGTTACCAACCTTTTGCCCACATCGGTGACCTTCAGCGGCACCAAGGATTACACCCTGGCCGGCACCGGAAAGATCAGCGGTGCGGCCAACATTACCTATGGGAGCAGCGGCACGCTGACCCTCCTGGCGACGAATGACTACACCGGAACGACCTACATCGCCAGCGGCACGGTCCAGGTAGGCAATGGGACAACCGCCGATGGTGCGATTGGCGTCGGCCAGATTGACAACTACGGCGCGCTGGTTTTCAACAGCGCAAGCTACCAGTCAGTCCCAGGGATCATCACCGGTTCAGGCTCCATCACCAAGCGGGGCCCCGGGGTCACCCAGCTTTCCGGCATCAGTATCTTCTCCGCAGCAGTTACAAATGAAGCGGGAACCCTCATGGCTGGCAGTGGATCGGCTTTCGGCGATACCTTCTATGGGACCTTCATCAACAGCGGAGCTACGCTGGATCTGGGAGGGTACAGTATCGGTCAGGAACCGGTGACCGTTTCTGGAGCGGGCGTAGGAGGTGTCGGGGCCGTTGTTAATTCCGGCTTCTCTGCTGGCTCGCTCCAAAGCCTGACGCTAACCGGTCCGACGACCTTTGGCGGCAGCAGCACCTGGGTCATCGGCTGCGAGCCCGGCTTGACGGGGTTGGTGGCCAATACGAACAAGATCACCAAGGTCGGAACCAGTGCCGTTGAACTGTCCAACGGGGATTTCTCGGGCGCGGTTACCGATTCAGGTCTGGGAGATGTGGATGTTCAGACCGGCACATTCATTCTCTACGGCTATGTGTCCCTGGGTGATCCCACGAAGGCCATCACGGTTCGCAGCGGGGCGACGTTGGAAGCGGACAACACGGGGGACAGCCTCACCAGCAAGCTGATCAATCTCGATGGCGGAGCAACCTTCAAGAGCACGCTGCCGAACCGCTTGATGCCCCAGTATTGCACGGTGCCAGGGCCGTTCACGCTCGGGGGAGCAGTCACGTTCAACGTGGTTTTGAACGACACCGTCTTTGCCACCGGCGAATTGGGTGGCACGGGTTCCCTGCTCAATACGGGAGCCGGCCTGCTGTCTCTTAGCGCCAGCAATTCCTTCACCGGCAATCTGACCATCCAGGCCGGCACGGTTGCGTTGACCAGCGACGCTTCGGTGTCCCAGGCGGCCAACATTGTCCTGGCGGGCGGCAAGCTCGATGTAAGCGGCCGGGTGGACTCCACGCTGACGCTTGCGAGTGGACAATCGCTCAAGGGCAGCGGCACGGTGATCGGGACAGTAATTTCACCTGCCGGAAGCACGGTATCGCCGGGCGCCTCGATCGGCTCGATCACCGTCAGCAATGACGTGACGCTGCGTGGCGCAACGGTCATGGAGATATCCAAGAGCGGCTCCGTCAAGAGCGGCGACCTGCTCGCTGTAAGCGGAACCTTGGATCTGGGAGGCACCTTGACGGTGACCTATTCCGGTGATTCGCTCCAGGCGGGCGATACCTTCACGCTCTTCACGGCGGGCTCGTTCGCCAATTCGTTCAGCGCGGTGAACCTTCCGGTGGTCGCCGGGGTGGTTTGGACCAATATGACAGCGATTGACGGCACGATCGCCGTGGTTTCGGTCGGGCCGCCGCCTCAGCCGAGCGTCAGCGGCGCCGTGCAATTGCCTAACGGCAACTTCCAGATCAACTTCAGCGGGCCCTCCGGCTATGGGTATTCAGTCCTTTCATCCACCAACGTCGTCCTGCCGGCGAGCAGTTGGTCGGTGGTCGGCGGCGGGATCTTCAGCGGTAGCCCGGTCAGCTTCACCGACACCAACGCTCCCGGTTACCAGAAGCGCTTCTACATGATCTCGATCCCGTAAATGCGGGGCTCATGCTGCAGCGGGCCGTCCGGGCCCGCTGCAGCTTCTTGCCTGGGGGTCTTGGAATCGCAGCGCTCGAGCCTGAAGCGGGCGCAGTAGTGAGAGGCAGTTTGGGAGAATGGCGCGGACTCACGTCTGCGGCTACGAAGAGGGGAGGGAGCGCAACTTGCGTTATCGGAGCGCCGGCATTCTGCCGGCTTACGCCGCAGTCACAGCCCAGACCGCTCCACCTCACGCATGGCTCATCACCGCGCAAGCCGGATAATGGCGCGGACTCACGTCCGCGGCTACGGAGAGGGCAGGGGGCCGGGAAGAGTCCGGAAATGGATTGCCAGGAATGATGAGAGGCTGTAGATGATAATTGGCGTGGAACACTTTTCCGCAGGACCGTGCGGCATTACGCCGCCAGCCGTTTCAAGCCTCCGCCTCGTTCGGAGGTGGCTGACCTTGCTTTTCTCCCTCGCCTGCCTCGGCTTCACGCTCGGTGCCGCGGCCGACAGCTTCGATTCGCTGCGAATCAAGTGGAGGGATGCGCTTACCGGGGGGACCAACTACAACCTCAACGATACCCTGGTGAAGTCCCGGCTGACAAGCATCACCAACACGGCCTGGAGCTACTGGAATTCGATGAACAAGTCGCCCACCCGCACCAACGTCTGGAGCGACACGAGCAGCACCACCGATCCGTATGCGTTCTCGACCGGATACTCCCGCTTGCAGGCGATGGCGCTGGCCTACGCCACCTACGGATGCGGGCTTTACCATAACGCCTCGCTCGCCGCCGATATCCAGGGGGCGCTGAACTGGTTTTATGCAAACCTCTATCACCCGGGCATTACGGAGTATGGCAACTGGTATGTCTGGGAGATCGGCGCCCCGCGCTGCATCTGCGACCTGTCGGTCCTGATGTATGATGGCCTGGGGATCGCGGGCCTCTCCAACACCCTTGCCGCGGTCGAGTATTACACCCCTTCGCCCACGAACCACGGGTTGGCCGGCACTTTCACCGGTGCGAACCTCGCTGACCGCATCCGCATCGTCGGTGTGCGCGGCGCAATCGTGAAGGATGCGGCCAAAATCAGCGCCGCCCGGGATGCGTTGAGCAACCTCTTCCCTTATGTGACCAGCGACGACGGCTTCTACGTGGATGGCTCATTCATCCAGCACAACCACCATCCTTACAACGGCTCCTACGGCAACGTGCTCTTGCAGGATCTTTCGGCCTTGATGCCTTGGCTGCAAGGGTCGCCCTGGCAGTGCGCGGACCCTGCCCAAACCAACATCATCAGTTGGGTCTATCAATCCTACGAGCCCCTCATTTATCGCGGCGCAATGATGCCCATGACCTGCGGTCGGGCCATCAGCCGGAGCGGTTCGCAGGAGCACACCATCGGGCAGGACATCAGGGAATACATCCTTACCCTGTCGCCCTTCGGCTCCGCCGCCGACATCGCGCGGATGCGGGGCATGGTGAAGTATTGGGCGCAGGCGGATACCTACATGAATTTCACCAATAATCTCCCCCTGCCGCTGATCACCCCGGGGCTGCAGCTTATGGCTGATTCGGCTACGCCCCCCCGCGGCGAGCTGATCGGGCACTGGAACTTCGGGAGCATGGACCAGGCGGTGCATTTGCGCCCCGGCTGGGGATTTGCCCTGAGCATGTCCTCCAGCACCGTCGCCACCTATGAATACATGAACGGCGAGAATGCCCGCGGCTGGTACACCGGCGACGGCATGACGTATCTCTATAACGATGACGTGGTGCAGTTCAGCGATAATTTCTGGCCGACCGTGGACCCGTACCGGTTGCCGGGCACGACGGTGGATGTCACCCCGCGGGCCGACGGTTCGGGTCAGAGCTACCTGAGCTCCCGGAAATGGGTGGGCGGCGCCACGTTGCTCACCAACGGTGTGGCGGGGATGGACCTGGCAGCCTGGAATAGCACGCTCGTGGCCAGGAAATCGTGGTTCATGTTCGACAAGGAGGTGGTCTGCCTGGGCACGGGCATCACCTGCTCCGGGCTTACGAACGTCCAGACCACGGTTGAGAACCGCAGGATCGGCACCTCGAACACCAACAGCCTCGTGATCAACGGCACCACCATGCCCACCACGCTGGGCTGGCAGACCAACCGGTCCGGGGCGAGTTGGTGCGCCTTGAGCGGGGCCGGCGGCTATTACTTCCCCGGCGGCGTGACCCTCAAAGCCCAGCGTGAGGCGCGGACGGGTTCATGGTCGCAGTTGAATACCGGCGGCTCGGCCACCTCTTACACCCGGGACTACCTCACCCTCTGGCTCGATCACGGGATCAAACCCGCGAACGCCACCTACGCCTACGTGGTGCTGCCCAATTACACCTCCACCCAGGTCAGCAATTATGCCTCGCAGCCGCTGATCACCATCCTCGAGAACTCCACGAACGTGCAGGCGGTCAAGAAAGCTTCCCTGAACGTGGTCGCAGCCAACTTCTGGAACAGCGGCACCCGGTCGGCAGATCTGATCACCTGCAACGAGCGGGCGGCAGTAATCACCCAGGAAAGCGCGCAGGATCTTTGGGTGTCGGTTGCGGATCCCACCCAGACCAACACGGGGACCATCCTGGTCACCTTGAATCGCGCAGCCGCCAGCGTGGCATCGGTGGACCCGGCCATGACGATCGTCTCCCTGAGCCCCTCCATTCAGATCGCCGCCAGGGTCCAGAATGCTCATGGCCGATCTCTGACGGCGCGCTTCAACCTGCAGGCCTATCCGCCCGTTGTCATTACCCAGCCCCAGGACCTGTCTTTGCTCCCTGGCCAGGTCGGCACCCTCAGCGTCACTGCCACGGGCGGCACGCCCATGACTTACCAGTGGCGATTCGAAGGCATCCCGATTCCCGGGGCGAGCGCGTCTTCCCGGTCGTTACTCGGTGGCCCTGACCAACGGGGGCGGCTGGGCAGTCAGCTCGAATGCCTGGTTAACGGTCCCCCAGGCGGGCGCATGGGGGGACGATTCGTTTGGGCAGTTGGATTCACCAGCGCCCTTGACCAATCTCGTAGCCGTTGCCGCTGGCGCCTATCATAGTCTCGCCCTGCGCGCAGATGGAACCGTTCTTGCCTGGGGCTACAACGACCATGGGGAGCGCGATCCGCCGCCCACCCTTGGAGACGCCATTGCCATCGCTGCGGGCGGCTACCACTCCCTGGCCATCAGCGCGAGGAATACGGTGGTTGCCTGGGGAGCCAATGACTCCGGCCAGACCGATGTTCCCGCCAACCTGGCCGGCGTGATTGCAATCGCGGCCGGCACGTGGCACAGCCTAGCCTTGCGGGCGGATGGCACGCTTGTCGGGTGGGGAGACAACACCTGGGGGCAGATTTCCATTCCTTCGGGATTGAGCGGCGTGGTCGCGATTGCCGCGGGCGGCCATCACAGCATGGCGTTAAAGCGGGACGGCACCGTCGTAGCCTGGGGAGACAATACGAATGCCCAGGGCCAGTTCGCCGGCCAGTCCATCGTGCCGCCGGGTTTGACCAATGTGTCTGCCATTGCCGCCGGGGCTTATTTCAGCATGGCGGTCCGGTCTGATGGCTCTGTGGTGGCCTGGGGCGATAACGGGCAAGGTCAGTGCAGTCTCCCGGCAGGGCTTACCAACGTCGTGGCGGTGGCAGGCGGATACGGCCATGCGCTGGCCCTCAAGTCATCCGGTGCGGTGGCGGCGTGGGGCGCCAATTGGAATGGGCAGTGCTCTGTGCCGTCCTTTTGCACCAACGTTTTCGCTGTGGCCGCCGGGGCCTATCATACGCTCCTGCTCCTGGAAGCTCCCCCGATCCTGCCGCAGTTCTTAACTCCCGCCCGCCGTGCCGGCAGCTTCAGCCTCCTGGTGCAAAGCCTGAACCGCAGAAGCTACGCGCTGGAGTTCAAGAACACTTTGATGGAGACAAACTGGACCGCCCTTCCCGCGGTCCAAGGCAACGGCGCTTTGCGGTTGCTCACCGATCCGGACGCGTCGGTGTCGCAGCGGTTTTATCGCACGCGGCAATGGTGACAGGCTGTTGCTGAAGCACCTGGTGCTGCTACGCATTTTTATGCGTATTGGTGGGGCTGCGGGGATGGTTATGATACGATGAAAGTTTAACTGTGCGCGCTAAGACGTATTCTTCATCGGAAGGTGGTAGCTGCCGTGAGGGCAGTTCACGCGCAGCATTCACGTTGATCGAGCTGTTGGTGGTCATCGCTATCATTGCCATTCTGGCCGCGCTGCTATTGCCGGCGTTGAGCCGGGCCAAGGCCAAGGCCCACCAGGCCACCTGTGTTTCAAATACGAAGAACTGGGCCTATGCGCTGGTGATGTACACGGATGACCACCAGGATGCGATTCCCTACATGGCGGAGCGCTTTGCGAACCAACCTGACGGCTCGCGTTATCCGTTTGTGTTCGATCTGCTGGCCCCCTACGTCTCCAAGAACACCGGCGGGAGTTACAGCCAGTCCACCGTTTACTACTGGGACGCCCGCAAATGTCCCGGGGGCAGCGGCACATCGGTCACCAACTGGAACTGCTGGATTGGCGTAAACTTCGGCTCGGGCCCCGCCTCGGGCCTGGGCGGGTTATTTTATTATGGCGCGCGCAACCAGGGCGAGCCGCTCAAACGGCCGCTCAAGAGCACCAGGATCAAGAAGCCATCCGAAGCCATGGCGTTCATGGATACCCTGTGGTACTATGTCTATTCCCCGGGCGACCCGAGCTTTAAGTTCGATGCCGATTCGGACGGTGACGGCAAGCCGGACACGATGTCGGCCTATTCCCCTTATAGCCACGGCCGGCCTACCGTGCATAATGGCGGCGCCAACGTCGGTCTGCTCGACGGCCATATCGAGCGGGTTCCGTTCAAGAAGCTCTGGAGCGTGGACGCGGCCGGCAACGTCACCCATCCCTTCTGGTGGCTCGATGATTGACCGCTTTCGGCGATGGACACTCCTCAATGGTTCGCTATGATCCCGGTTTCAGCGATACCAATGCTCCTGACTACTCATTTGACCGCCGCTACTAGATTTTTCCAAGCCTCAAGACCTTGAACCAGCCCCCCATGATCAGCACCGAGAAACAAGCACAGCGGGGTCGCCACATACTGATCGGCCACCGGCATGCACTACACGAAAAGTTGCGCAGTCTTCTCCCTCTCCCCTGCAGAAGGGGAGAGGGGTCCCCCTACGCGGTCTATCCCCCCCTCTTGTCAGCAGTGAGGAGTCACCTACCACTACACGAAAAGTTGCGCAGTCT
>JAPLUA010000247.1 GCA_026397855.1 Verrucomicrobiota bacterium
AACGCCGACCTCTACTCCTATCTGCCCGCGGACCTCGATCCGGGACAGCCGGATATTGCGCGCTTTGGGGCGGGCAAATAGCGCCAAAGCTGCATTTGGCCGGGTAAGAGGCTCAGAATGGTTAGCAGGATATATGAGATTCTGGCTGCTCACTGCATATCTTGCGGCTCTTGTTGCAGCCTCCGCAGCACAGGCCGCGCCTGAGGTTGCTCGCGTTGCCATTTACAAGGACGACATCCCGGCATCGGGGGCTCCTGCCTCGCCCGATTACCTTGCCCGCCTGCTGGACGGTCCGGAGTTCAGGTCGGAGTTTCTCAACAGCGAGGGGCTGGCCGATGCCCGGTCCCTGAACCGCGAGCGCTTTGACATCCTGGTATTGCCCTACGGCGCCAGCTTCCCCTCGAAGGCGGCGGATAACTTCCGCGCCTTCCTGCGCGGCGGGGGCAAGTTCTTCTCCACGGGCGGCTATGCCTTCGACAACCTCATCGAGCGCAGCACTACAGGGTGGCAGCCGCCCGCCCCGCCGCCACCGCCGCCCAGCGACCACGTGGCCTGGCATCGCGCCATTGCCGCCGACCTCTTGCGCGGCAAGGGAACGCTCAGTTTCTCGGGCTTCATGAAGGCCGCCAATGTGGCCGGTCCCGGCATGGCCTATCTCGCGGTCTATCAGTTCGGCGCTGATGGCTCCATCGTCCGGTGGATCGATTTCGCCAAAGCCATCGGCACGCGCGATTGGCAGGAGTTCAGCCACCGGTTCACCGTCAGCCCGGACGCCGCCACGGTGGACTTCCGCGTCGGCCTCTACCGGTCGGGCGGCACCGCGTGGTTCGATGACTTCCGGCTCGCCGACGGAGCCGGCAAGCGGATCTTCGCCGACGACTTCGAGAACGACTTCAACCCGGACGCTCCGGCCACCAACCAATGGTCGCGCACGGATGCCCGCTTTTGCGCGGTGCAAAGCGAGACCCATCATTCGGGCCAGCGCGCCTTGCAGGCCAGCCTCAAGTTCCACCTGGCCCAGCCGGAACTGTTGAACACGCGCCACGGTCATCCCGCCGACTCCCTGGAGGTAGCGCCCACGCAGCTTGGCGTGTTTGACGCGGACTATCCCCTCGCGCGCGTCGCCTCGGCGCTGGCTGCGCCCTGCCAAAGCGTCGTCGCCTCCAACCTCTCCGCCCGGGGACCTCTGGAGGGCTGGGCGGCGGCGGGTGTGACCGGCTTTGACACCGCGCGATGGATCCCCCTGGTCAACGGCTACGACCGCTATGGCCGCCTGCGGGGCGCCGTCGGCGCAATGCTGCGTCATTCCGCGGGCACCTATGCCGGGTCGAGCTGGGCCTTCTTCGGCGTCACCAACCGGAACCTGTTCGCCGAGTCCGAGCCCGGCATGGGCGGGGCCTTCGTGGACATCCTGCGCTCGTTGGCCCGGGACACCTACGTCTCCTCGCTGGTCAGCGACCTCGCCTGCTACCGCCCAGGCGAAAGCGTCACCTTGCAGGCGAACCTCTTCAACGGTGGCAGGCAGAGCCGCAATCTGCGTTTCACCGTCAGCATCTATGAAGGGGAGCCGCCCTCGTCGGAAGCCACGCCCCGGGGCAAGCCATGCGCCGTGCTGGCCGCCTCGCTGACCGCTGCCGCCGGCAAGCCCCAGCCGGTTTCACTGGCATGGAAGCCCGCCTCGTTCAAAACCGACTTCTACTGCCTCCTCGGGCAATTGTGGGATGGCGACCAGGAAATTGACCGCATCGAGAGCGGCTTCCTTGTCCGGAACGAGAAGGCCATCGCCAAGGGCCCGGCGCTGAACTTCCGCGACAACTACCTCCGGCTCGGCAAGCGGCCCATGTTCCTGTTCGGCACGGACGACTGGTCCTACACTTTCACCACGCGCCACGAGACCCCGTTGCAATGGCTGCGCGACATGCGGGCCCGCCGCGACGCGGGGATCCAGATCTACGAGAACCTCCAGTTCAGCATTCCCGCGCCCGACCAACGCGAGGGCCTGCTCCGCAAGGTGGATGGCATCGTGCAGCTCGCGCAGAAATACCAGCAGGTCTATTTCGCCGGCCTGCTCATCGGCGAGAATGTGGCCGTTGCGGACGATCAGTTGGCGCAACAGACCGCCTGGTGCCGCGACTTCGCGCGGCGCTACGCCCAGACGCCCGGCCTGATCTACTACCTGAACGGCGACCTGCGCTGCGAGCTGACCAATGCCGTCACGCCGCAGTTCAACCAGTTCCTGCAGCAACGTTACGGCAGCGACCAGCGCCTGCGCGAGGCCTGGGGCAGCAGCGCGCCCGACCTGCCGCTCGGGCAAATCCCGGCCGAGGATTACAATGACCGCGGATACTCCTGGGAAGACGGCCAGGTCCTGGACCTGAACCGCTTCCGCGCCGCCCTCATCCGACGGTGGAGCGAGGCGCTCATTCTCGGCATCCGCGAGGTGGACACGCGGCATCTCACGTCGTCGGAGTTCTACCAGTTGCCGCACCAGGGCGTGGACATTCCGGCGGCCATTGACGGCCTGGACCTCTGCAACTTCGGCTACTTCGACAAGCCCGGACGCGACCTTGCCCGCTTCCCGATGATCTGCAAATACAACGACCAGCGCGCGCGCGGCAAATCGGTCGGCCCCGGCGAGTATGGGGTCAAGACCCATCCCGCGTGGGGCGATGGCCACGATTACGATTATCACATCACCCGCACCCATGAGCAGGCGATCTCCCTCTTCCTCGGCATCGCCCACTACTCCCTCGGCCTCGGGGCCTCGCGCATCCACAACTGGTGCTGGAAGGACAGCGCGCATCGCGTCTTTCCCTGGGGCATGGTCTATCCTTGCGACGAAGTGCCCAAAGACATCGCCTACGTGCATCGCAACCAAAGCCTGCTCTTCCGCCATTTCACGCCGGTCTATCAG
>JAPLUA010000285.1 GCA_026397855.1 Verrucomicrobiota bacterium
ATTTCGGTCCCGGGTCCAGGTACAGGCCCGGGCTGATGGTCCCCGTAATCCTACGCCTGTACTTATTCGAAATTCCCCGGGCTTTTCGGTCACCCCCTGACTGACTGGCCCGGTTTTTTTATGCCTGCCGGGGCTCGACCCGCGGCGTGATTCGCGGTACAACGGGGGCCAGATGAAGAAACTCGCGTTTGCAAAGCCGGGCCTGGTGATTCCTGGGGCGCTGGCGGTGATCGCCCTGGCCGCGCTGGCGCTTTGGCTGGCGCGTGGCCCGGGAAAGCCGCTGTCTTTGCGGGTCCCCGGCACGGACCAGGGGCCGGGCGCGGAAACGACCTCCCGCGGCAACCCTGTCCTGGCCGGCAAACTCGTCCGCTCTGATGGCCAACCCGCAAACCTGCCTGGCGCCTGGCCTCAATGGCGGGGCCATAACCGTGATGGGGTCGGCATGGAAACCGCCCCCCTCAAGCGAACCTGGCAGGCCTCCGAACCGCGTGAGCTATGGGCCATTGACGTCGGCGAAGGCTACGCCGGCGCGGCGGTCCGTAACGGGCGGGTCTATGTCATGGATTATGACCGCGACAAGCGGCAGGATGCATTGCGATGCCTTTCCCTGGCGGACGGGCGCGAGATCTGGCGGTTTACGTATCCGGTACCGGTGAAGCGCAATCATGGAATGACACGCACCGTGCCAACAGTCACCGATAAGCTCGTCGTCGCCATGGGGCCCAAGTGCCATGTGGTATGCCTGGATCCGGTCACGGGCGAGCTGCGCTGGGGATTGGACCTGGTGCACCAGTACGGCGCGACCGTGCCTCCCTGGTATGCGGGCCAGTGCCCGCTGGTGGATCAGGGCGCGGTCATCCTTGCGCCGGGAGGCAAAGATGCCTTGCTGTTGGCGGTGGATGCCGAAACCGGCAAGGAACTCTGGCGAACCCCCAACCCGCACGGCTGGAAGATGACCCATTCCTCGGTGATGCCGATGGAGTTCGGCGGGCAGCGGATGTATGTCTATTGCGCCAACAACGGCGTCGTGGGGGTCTCCGCAAAGGATGGCTCGATTCTCTGGGAAACCACCGCCTGGAAGATCAGCATTGCCACGGTGCCGTCGCCACTGATTCCGGGCGGCGGGCGGATCTTTTTCACGGGGGGCTACAACGCGGGCAGCCTGATGCTTCAACTCCAGCAGGAGAGCGGGCGTTTTGTGGCCAAATCGCTCTTCAAGCTGGAGCCGGAGGCGTTCGGCGCCACGCAGCACACGCCCATTCTCCATGCCGACCATATCTACGGCGTGCGCGCGGATGGCAAGTTCGTCTGCCTGGATCTCGACGGCAAGGTGGTCTGGGCCAGCGACTCCGGCCAGCAGTTTGGCCTCGGCCCGTTCCTCCTGGCCGATGGGCTGTTCTTCGTCATGAATGACTCAGGCCTCCTGCGCCTCGTCGAGGCCACGCCGGAGAAGTATGTCCTCCTTGGGCAGGCGCAGGTGCTGAAGGGGCGGGAATCGTGGGGGCCGCTCGCACTGGCCGAGGGGCGGCTCATTGTGCGCGACCTGACGCGAATGGTATGCCTGGACGTGGGGAAGCGGTGACCCGCCGGGCGGTCGTTTACAGTATCCCGCCGTCCACCTTGAGCACCGATCCGGTGATGTAGCTGGCGTCGGTGCTGGCCAGGAAACGAACCGCCGCCGCCACTTCCTCGGGCCGGCCAAAACGCCGCATTGGCACGCGCATCTGCGCCGCTTTGCGCTCCTCGCCCGCCAATGCCGCGATCGAGTCGGTCTCGATGAAGCCCGGGCAAACGGCGTTCACGGTAATGCCGATGCGCGCCACCTCCTTGGCCAGGGACTGGGTAAGCCCGACCACGCCGGCCTTGGCGGCCGCGTAGTTGACCTGGCCGGGCGGGGCCAGCAGCGCGCTCAGCGAGGCAATATTGACGATCCGGCCGTGGCGCTGGCTGATCATCGCGGGCAGCACCGCCTGGCAGCCGTGGAAGACGCCGTCGAGGTTGGTGGCCAGCACCCGGGTCCACGAGTCCGCTGGCATGGCGCCCAACAGGGCATCCTCGTGGGTGCCGGCGTTGTTCACCAGGACATCCAGCCGCTTGTCGGCAGCTAGAATGGCCCTAACGGCCTCCTGCCACGATTCGCGCGAAGTCACATCCAGCGGCAGGCAGCGGCAGCGGTCGGGATGTTCCCGGGCCAGCGCTTTGGCGCGGTCCAGGCGGGAATGCACCGCCAGCCAGACCGTGTTTTGCCCGGGCTCGGCCAGGAACGCCCGGGCGGATGCCTGGCCTAAGCCGCCGTTGGCGCCGGTGATCAGAATAACACGCTTGCTCATGGGATCCATCCTACCTCAAAAAAGCCAGCCGCGATAGACTTCAACCACCTTCACCCTCCCGCCTGCCCAGTAATGATTCCGGGGCAGGATGAAGGCGCGCGCCGCCCGGTCGTAGCTCAGCTCGGCCGGCCTCGATGGGACGTTCGGGTCGTAGGCTGCGAAGCGCAGGGCGGACGGCGTTTCGGCGACGTCGTAGAGGACGATGCCGTGGTTGATCGTCACCCGCGGGAACTGGAATATGTGGATAATCGCTGGGGTTCCGGCCGCGAGCCGCTTTGCCAGCCGCCGGGCTGTCCGTTCCTGCTGCCAGCGGTGGACGGGGAAGACCATCCGCCAGTGGCTGCGGACGAAATACGACTGCCACGCGCCGCCGCACCCGGCCTTGAGCAGCGGCTCCTGCGCCGCGCTGAAGGAGCGCAGACCGTCGTAGCCCGGAATCACGATGCGCTCCGCTGGCGGACAGGTACGGCGCGGGCTGCGGGAGACGACCTCGCGAATCCGCCGCCGATAGGTCGGGGCATCGGCGACCGGCAGCGACGGGTCGAAGCGGGCGTGGTGCCAGAATTGCCGTGCCGAGCGCGCCATGACGAAGCACCGGTGCGTGTAGGCGGGCGGCGGATCGTTGCAGAACGTGGTCATGGTGCCGGCCCCCGGATCGAGACGGTATTCCCAGACCAGCTCGTTGGCGAAGGCAAAGGTATCCCGGTCGAATTGAAAACGGGGCGTGCGTTGCGCGGCCGGCGAAGTCATGCTTGCGGGGGAAACTAGTAATACCTTAAGAAAGTGTAAATGTTATACGGACGCTGGCGGCAAATTGCCCGGGAACGGGGCCATGGTATCGCTTTGCGAGACCTGGCCGCCGGCCGGCAATGGAGCTTTGCCGAACTTGCCGCCCTGGCCGAAGCCGGCCCGGCTGCCGCTGGGCCGGTGGTGTATCCGCAGGGCCACTGCGCCGGGTTCATCTTTGATGTCCTGCGGGGGTGGCGCGGGAACGCTGTTGTTTGCCCGCTCGAGCCGGACCAGGACCCGCCCCGGATGCCGCCGCTGCCGACGCCCTGCTGCCACCTCAAGACCACCTCGGCCACCGGCGGTTTACCGCGGGGGGTCGCTTTCCGGGCGGAGCAACTGGCGGCCGATGCGGACAATATCGTGGCCACCATGGGGTTGCGCGCCGACTGGCCCAACCTGGGCGTCATTTCTCTCGCCCATTCCTACGGCTTCTCGAACCTTGTGCTGCCGCTCCTGCTGCACGGCATCCCGCTGATCCTCGCGCCGTCGCCTTTGCCGGAAATGGTGCGCCGCGCCGCCGAGGGCTATCCGGACCTCACGCTGGCCGGGGTGCCGGCGCTGTGGCGGGCGTGGCATGAGGCCCGCGTTATTCCCCCCGATGTGCGCCTGGCGATTTCTGCCGGGGCGCCGCTGCCGCTGGCCCTGGAGCGGGCCGTCTTTGATGTCGCCGGCCTCAAGATTCATAACTTCTACGGCTCCTCGGAGTGTGGCGGGATTGCCTACGATGGCACATGCACCCCCCGCCCGGACGATTCGTCCGTCGGCTCGCCGATGCATCATGTGGATGTTGCGTTGTGTGAAGACGGGTGCCTGCAGGTCCGCAGCCGCGCGGTGGGGGAAACCTATTGGCCGGATGGGGATGACACCCTGGCGGCGGGCTGCTTCCAGACGAGCGACCTCGCCGAACTCCGGGACGGGCAGGTCTATCTTCGCGGCCGCCTGGGCGACCAGATCAACGTCGCCGGCCGGAAAGTCTCACCGGCAACCATCGAGCGCGCTCTGCGGGAGCACGAGGCGGTGAAGGACTGCCTCGTGTTCGGCATCCCCAGCAGCGATGCCGACCGGACCGATGCGATCATCGCCTGCGTGGCCACGGACGGGCCCGGAGATTCCAACGAGATGAAGCAGTTCCTGCTCAGCAAGCTCCCCGGTTGGCAGATCCCGCGCGGGTGGTGGTTTGTGGAGTCGCTCGGCGTGAACACCCGCGGCAAGACCCCGCGCGCGGAGTGGCGCCGGAAGTATCTCGGGCAGCGGCCGCCAGACCCGCTTCCACGGTAATAGGGACGAAAAGCGCCGGAAGCTAATTCGCCTGCTTCGGCGATTGCAGTTTCCCGGGCTCCCGGGACCACCGGTTGAAGAGCCGCTTGATAATCGCGTATTTCTCCGGGTTTTCCTTCTGGTGCTGATGGCAATAGACCAGCACGCCGTCGGCGACCGGTTTGCCCTGGGCCATCACCTGCTCCACATAGGCCGGCGTGGAAGCCCCCAGGCGGCTGTGGGCGGTGGCATAGACGTCCAGGATAATGGGCATGGATTTGCCAAATCGCTGGCGGAGGGCTTTGACCTCCGATTGGACGTGCCCGGCGTTTTGCAGGTTGCCCGGCGCTACGGAGTCGTCGCGGTAAGGGAAGAGGATGCCGTCGCAGTAAGGGGCATAATTCTTCACGAAGGCGGGGGTCATCTGCCGATAGTAGCAGCAGGGCACGAATGCGAGCCGGGGGTTGATTTGATGCACCGCCTCGGTGAGCCTGGCCATGTCTTGCGGCGGCCAGAACTTCAGGTTGTAGGGAAAGTCGTCAATGCTCCAGGCTACGAAGTTGGGCTCGGAGGCGCTCAACCGGGCGAATTCGAGCACCCAATGCTCGTAGTCCTTCTTGTCCGCCTCGGTCGGCGTGGTTCCCTTGGGCAGCGTTTCGGAGGGAGGGACCAGCGTGACCCAGACCTTGATATGATGCTGCCGGGCAAGCGGCAGGAAGGCTTTGAAGTCCTCGAACTCGATCTGCTTGGAGCGGAAGAGCCAATGGTAGGTGTTGGCGCGGATGTCCAGCAGTTCGGCGATCAACTTCTGCTGGTCAACGTGGCCGTCGGGCATCTTCGGCGCGCCCGCATAGGTTCCGAAGCATCCCCGCAGGGCGGCGGTGCGGTCCACCGCGGTTGCCGATTGCGCGCTGAGCGAGAGGGCGCAGATCAAGAGCGCCCAGGCAAGGTTCTTTAAGTGTTTCACCCGGTTATAATACCGATGCCGCTCCTGACTGGAAGCATTTCGTGCGGTCCTTGATTCAGACGGACGTATCTCGCCAGGACCGCCGACGTTCGCCGTATGCCACTCGCTGCGCCGGGCCTGCCCGCTACCCCCACCAATCTGGCCCCGGCACCATCCCAGGACCGGCTACGGCGACGCAACGGTGACTCCCTGGAGGGACCACGGTGAGTCTCCCATGTGGGTCAACCCACATGGGACACTCACCAGTATATCGCCGTGGTGACGTCATTGTCCCCCCGGCACTGCTGGCTGGGATCCTGTGATTGCTGCTGGCCATAGGAAGGGACCTTCCCGCCCTGCCGGTGAATCCTGAAACTTACACCGTCTCAGAGGTGGATAGGGCGCCGATGGGCGCTGGCATTGGGGTGATCCCAAACCCGTGGGTTTAGCCAAGTCTCCTCCAGCGGGGCTCCCGTCTCCCGGTGGTGGTGGCCAGATAGGCCCGATTCAGGCTCGCTTTCTTCGCCGCGGCGGGTTTGACTTCGGCCAGGCAATCCAAGCTACCCCTGATGTCTGGCGACGTAATGATCGAGTGCGAGAGGCTGACCAAGCGGTTCGGCACCTTCACGGCTGTTGACCACGTCAGCTTCAAGATCGGGAAGGGGTCCATTTTCGGCTTCCTTGGCCCGAACGGCTCGGGCAAATCCACCGTGATCCGCCTGCTATGCGGGCTGCTCCAGCCGAGTGACGGCCAGGCGCGCATCGCCGGCCTGGACGTGGTGCGCGAGCTGGACCAGATCAAGTCCCTCATCGGGTACATGTCCCAGAAGTTCTCGCTCTACGACGAGCTGACGGCGCACGAGAACCTGACCTTTTACGCCCGGCTCTACGGGCTGCGGGGTGCCGCGCTCAAGCAACGCTACGACCAGCTGGTGGGGCTGACCCACCTGGAGCCCTATCTTTCGCGCCGGGCGGGGCTTCTCTCCGGCGGCTGGCGCCAGCGGCTGGCGATGGCCTGCTCCCTGATGCATCGCCCGTCCGTGTTGTTCCTCGACGAGCCGACCGCCGGGATAGACCCGGTCGCACGGCGCGAGCTGTGGGATCTGCTGTTCGAGTTCTCCAGCAACGGCATGACCCTGTTTGTCACGACGCACTACATGGACGAGGCGGAGCGCTGCTCGCACGTCGGCTACATCTACATGTCGAAGCTGGTCGTGTGCGGCGAGCCGGACGAGCTGAAGCAGTTGCCGATGGTCAACCCGACGGACGCCCGGCGGATTGATGTGACCTGCGACCATGTCACCACCGGCTTGCAGGTCGTCCGCCGCCTGCCCGGCGTCCGCACGGCGACGGTCTTTGGCCAGTCCATGCACCTGCTCGTGGACAAGGACACCCCGGAGGATTTCATCCGCGCGGAGCTGGCCAGGGCGGGGATCCCGCACGCCGACATCCGCCCCATCGCGCCGTCCCTGGAGGATGTCTTTGTGACCCTCACCAGCAACGCCAACCAGGGGGGCGGCGCATGAAACTCCCCTTCCGCGGATTCAGCGCGATCCTTTACAAGGAGTTCCTGGTCGTGTTCCGCGACCCGCTGACGCTCTTCTTCATGTTCGTGCCGCCGCTCATCCAGCTGGTCGCCTTCGGGTTTGCGCTGGACACGGATGTGAAGCACATCTCGACGTTGGTGCTGGACGAAGACCGCACCAGGGAGAGCCGCGAGCTGGTGGACCAGTTCGTGAACACGCAGACGTTCCGCGTGGTTGGCGAAGTGCACAGCGTGACCGAGCTGGCCGACGCCATCCGGCGCGGCCAGGCATACGTGGGGCTGCAGATCCCCCCCGGCTTCACGCGCGACTTGGCGGCCGGCCGCACGGCACGCGTCCAGGTGCTGATTGACGGCTCGAACTCGACCATCGCATCCTCCTCGTTGAACACGGCGATCAATGTCGGCTTCCGGAGCGCGATGCTTCGCCTCGTCGCCCGGACCGGCATGCGCGATCTGCCGGTCGAGGTGCGCCCGCAGATCCTCTACAACCCGGAGATGCGCGCCCCGAACTTCTTCGTCCCCGGCGTCATCGGCCTCGTCCTGCAAATCGCCACCATGTTCGCCACCTCCATGTCGCTGGTGCGCGAGCGCGAGCGCGGGACGCTCGAACAGTTGATGGTCAGCCCGCTCTCCCGCTGGGGCCTGATGCTGGGCAAGCTAGTGCCTTACCTGTGCATTGCCATGCTGATGGCCGCCGGCCTGATCGGCATCATGCAGTCGGTGTTCCGCGTGCCGATCGCGGGAGACATCCGGGCGCTGGTGATTGCGACCCTGCTCTATCTCTTTGCGCTGCTCAGCCTGGGCCTGCTCATCTCGACGCGCGCCCAGAACCAGATCCAGGCGCTGCAGATGTGCATGGTCTTCATTCTCCCTTCGATATTCTTTTCCGGCTTCATCTTCCCGCGCGAGACCATGCCGTGGATCTTCTACGCCATCGGGACGATCCTGCCAGCCACATATTACATCGAGCTGCAGCGCGCCATCGTGCTGCGCGGCGCCTGCCTGGCCGACTCCTGGGCAAACATCGCGGTGCTCGCCGGAATGGGGGTGGGAGTCTTTAGCCTGTGCGCCCTCCAGTTCAAACAGAAGATGGCATGAGCATGGATGGCAGCATGGATCAACCCCCGGAGCAAAAGAAGGCATCGCGCCTGCGCCTGCGGGTGACCACGGCGGCGGAGTCGCGCCTGCGCGCCGGCCATCCCTGGCTGTTTGCCGAGAGCATTCGCGAGCAGAACCGCCCCGGCCGGCTGGGTGAGCTGGCCGTGATCTACGATCGTCGGGACTGCTTCCTCGCGCTGGGTTTATTTGATCCTGATTCGCCGATTCGCGTGCGGGTGCTGCGCGCGGGCAAGCCGCTGGCGATTGATCCGGCCTGGTGGTCGGCGCTGCTCGACCAGTCGTTGCAGCGGCGGGAGGGGCTGTCTGATGAGCAGACCACCGGCCTCCGCTGGATCAACGGCGAGAGCGATGGCTGGCCGGGCCTGGTGCTGGACCGCTACGACCGGACGCTGGTGCTGAAGCTCTACACCGCCGCCTGGCTGCCACGCTTCGATGAGGTCCTCGCGCTGATCGCCGGGTGCCTGCGTCCCGAGCGCGTCGTGCTGCGGCTCAGCCGCAACATCCAGGAGCTGGCCGGGAAGCAATTCGGGAAAAAGGACGGAGAAGTGGTGTCCGGAGCGCCGCTGGATGGGCCGGTGGTATTCCAGGAGTCGGGCTTGCGATTTGAGGCCGATGTGTTGCACGGGCAGAAGACCGGCTTTTTCCTCGACCAGCGTGATAACCGGCGGCAGGTGGAATCGCTGGCGCCCGGGCGCCGGGTGCTGAACGCCTTCAGCTTCTCCGGGGGCTTTTCGCTGTATGCCGCGCGCGCGGGAGCGGTTAGCGTGATCGACCTGGACATCAGCGCCCATGCGCTGGCTGGCTCGCAGCGGAACTTTGCGCTCAACCAATCGCTGGCGTCCGTCGCCGCGTGCCGCCATGAGATCACCCAGGCCGAGGCATTCCGCTGGCTCGGCGAGCAGCGGGATCGCGCATTTGATCTGATCGTGCTGGATCCGCCTTCGTTTGCGAAGCGGGAAACGGAGCGGGAGGGCGCGGCGCAGGCCTATGGCCGGCTGGCGAGGCTCGGGGTCGAACGCCTGGCGCGCGGAGGCATCCTGGTCGCCTGCTCATGCTCGGCCCACGTGACAAGGGATGAGTTCTTTGCGGCCGTGCGCCAGTCGGCCGCGGCCGCCGGGCGTGCTTTCGACGAACTGCAGATCACCGGGCACGCCCCCGACCATCCCGCCGCCTTCAAGGAGGCAAGATACCTGAAGGCGATCTATTTGAAGGAACGGAAGGTTGGAGCCGCGGCCGGGTGAACCGCATTGCGCTCCACCAATTCCCGGTCAGGCGCCTTTCCCGTGCTGGACGGCTATCGTGAGAAACTCCGGCAGGGTTAGCAGTTGCGCGTCAGCGCTGAGCGTACGGCTTGCTGCCGCCAGCGAGACAATCGCCCCCGGCTCCGGCTTGAGCGCGGCAAACTGCTGCCTGAATTGCCGGATGGGATCCGCCATCTCGATCCTGGGGGTGGCCGAGAGCTTGAACTCGAAGGGATACAACCTCGCGCCCGGCCCCTCGATCAGCAGGTCCACTTCCAGCCCCGTCCTGGTGCGGAGGTAGAACAAACGCGGGGATTCACCGCGCGCCGCAAACGATTTGAGCGTTTCCTGGATGCAGAAGTTCTCGAAAAGCGGCCCGGCCAGGGGCCCCTGCAGGAGGGCAGCCTGATCGCGCAACCCTGTCAGATAACACACCATTCCGGAATCGAGGAAATACACTTTTGGCGCTTTGGTGATGCGCTTGCCGAGATTGTTGTAATACGGTGGCAGCAGGTAGATGATGCGGCAGGCTTCCAGAATGGATATCCACCGTTTGATCGTATTAACGGCCACCCCTGTTTCCGTGGCCAGGGTGGACATGTTGAGGATCTGCGCGCAACGGGACGCCAGCAGTTGCAGGAACCGCTCGAACTCCCTCAGGCTGCCGATGTCATACAAAGACCGGATGTCCCGTTCCAAGTAAGTTCGGACATAGGCCCCGTACCACCGGTGGGCGTCTAACTTCGCCTGCAACACCGGTTCCGGATACGAACCGCGCAAACAGGCATCAACAAAGGCGGCCCGCGGCTCCCCGGCCAGGTGCCCTTTTCCCGGGCAGCGCGTCTTTTCCTCCAGGCAGAATGGCAGCAACTCCAACAGCCCGATGCGCCCGGCCAGGCTTTCTCCCAGCCCCTTCATCAAAACAAACTGCTGGGATCCTGTCAGCAGAAACTGTCCCGGTTGCGCGCGATGGCGGTCCACTCGCAGCTTCAGCCGTGGCAGCAGGGAGGGCGCGTATTGGATTTCGTCAATGACCACCCGCGGCCCCGCCGATTCGAGCAGCAATTCAGGATCGCCTAACGCCTGCTGGAGCACCAGCGGATCATCCAGCGTCAGGTAGGCATACTTCGCAAAAACCTCCTGCAGGAGGGTGGACTTGCCCGACTGGCGCGGGCCGGTCACCGCCACGACCGGAAACTGCCCGACCATCTCCCGCAACGCCGGTTCGATCGAACGATGGATGTAGGGTGTCATGCGGGGGTCAGCCTACTTCCGGCCTCAGCGGGAGGCAAAGCCAAATTTGCTTTCTCATGGCAAATCTGGCCTATAGAGCAGTTCCTGGTGTGGGGAGTAGCGCTCAAATGCACTTCCACGCCCTGCGCTCAAAAGAGCCGGACCTGTTCTTGCGCGGCCCCTAAACCCGCGCGAGCAGCTTGTGCGACGTCAGAACAGGTTGTTCACCAGGATGCCCATGACGCTGAGCGGCCCCTGGTCTTCGAGGCCTTCGGTGGCCTTGTCGAGCTTCTGGAGGGACATCTTGGCGTTCTTGTAGAACTCCTGGTCGTTCACGAGCTTGCCGACCGTGCCCTGGCCCTGGTTCACCTTCTGCAGGATTTCCTTGAGGTTGGTCATCGAGGCGGTGGCCTCGCGATAAAGGGTCTCGTCCTTCACGAGCTTGCCGACGGTCCCCTGACCGGAGTTGACCTGGTCCACGATCTTGCGCGCGTCGGCGATCGCCTGCTTGATCTCGACGGACGTGCTCTGCAGGTTGGTGACGGTGGCGAGCGCGGAGTTGTAGAGCGTTTCGTCCTTCACCAGTTTGCCCACCGTGCCTTTGCCCTGCGCTATCTGGGTGGAAAGCTCGTAGGAGATGGACTGTAAGTTCGAGATGGTGGCGGTGATCGGGGCTTTGTTGGCCTCCACGATGTCAATGAGCGGCCCGACCAGCTTGTCAATCTTGACGCCGGTGAAGCTCTTGGTGAGGTTTTCAACGCCGACGGCAACGTTCTGCAGCTTCTGCATCATGGCGCTGAGGTCGGGCTGTTCGACGCTGCTGATCAGTTGGTCGTCCTTGATGTAGTCTGAGCTGGGCTTGCCGAAATCAACCGCGACAAAGTTCTGCCCCAGCAGCCCGGTGAACTTGATTGCCGCAACGCTGTCGGTCTTCACGCCCGCGTCCTTGCGCACCTTCATTGTCACCCGCACCTTGTTGTTGGTTTCGTCGAGCCTGATCCGTTCGACGCGCCCGATCTCCACCCCTGCCATTTTGACGCGGTCGCCTTCCTTAAGCTCCTGGGCGCTGGTGAACAGGGCATGCACGTGGTAGCCGGGCCGGAAGAGTTCGATCCCGCCGACCATTTCCAAGATGATGGCGGCGGCAAGCACCGCCAGGGCCACGAAGAGCCCGAGTCGGGTTTCAAGAGTGTTTCTCATACGGTGTCCTTTGGTTAAAGCCGCTTAAAGCTGGCATGGAGGAATTGTTCAACGAGCGGATCGGGGTTGCGCCTGACCTCATCGGGCGTGCCGATCGTTAGAATCCTGCCCTTGTTAATCACGGCGATGCGGTCGGCGACCCCGAAGGCGAGGTCGCGATCGTGCGAGACGACCAGCGAGGTGACCTGGATGCGCTGCTTGAGGTTGACGATCTCCTCGGCGATGACCACCGATGACAGCGGGTCGAGCTCGCTGGTGGGTTCGTCATAGAGGATCAACTGCGGCTCGATCACCAGGGCGCGGGCAATGGCGACCCGCTTCTTCATGCCCCCGGACAGGTCGCTGGGCATCCTTTCTTCCGTGCCCTTGAGCCCCACCACCTCGAGCTTCTCGGTGACAATGCGGGCGATTTCCTCCGGCGACTTGAGACGATGTTCGGCCAGGTAAAGCCCGACGTTCTCGCCGACGGTGAGCGAATTGAGCAGGGCGCCGGATTGAAAGACCATGGCCATGCGGTATTGGCTCATGACCTCGGGCGATCGCACCGGTTTGCCGGCGATGAGGATTTCCCCCGCGTCGGGCTCTTCCAGGCCGATGAGATGCTTGAGGAGAACTGTCTTGCCGCTGCCGCTAGGGCCCATGATCACGAAGATTTCACCCGGCTGAACGTCGAAGTCGAGGCCCGCAAGCACCTCCTGGCCGGCGAAGGCTTTGCGCAGCCCGCGCACGCGCACGCTGACGCCGCCTGGATGGGAGGGGGTGCTGGTCATCACTTCAACAGGATCCGGGTCAGGAGGTAATCGGAGAAGACGATCAGCACGATGGAATTGACGACCGCCTTGGTGACCGAGCGGCCGATTCCGCGCGGCCCGCCCCGCGTGATCAGGCCCTGGTGGCAGGACACGGTCGCGATGATCAGGGCAAAGGCAAAGCTCTTGAAAACGCCATTGGCAACGTCCTGGACATTAACCGTGTCGCGAAGCGCGGAGAAGAAAGCTGCAAAGGAGATCGCGATGTGGTCGTTGGCCACGCAGACCAGCGCGCCGCCCAGCCAGCCTACGAGGATGGCGAACGTCACCAGCAGCGGCAGGGCGAGGGCGATGGCCACCAGACGCGGCAGGACCAGGTAATGGATCGGGCTGATGTTCATCGTGCGCAGCGCGTCAATTTCCTGGTAAACGCGCATCGAGCCGATTTCGGCAGCCATGGCGGAGCCAATCCGGCCGGCAATCAGGATGGACATCATCACCGGGGCCAGCTCCTTGCAGATCGAAAAGCCGACCACTCCGCCGACGTAGCTGCCCAGGCCGCGCTCGACCAGCAGCGGGCCGGTTTGGAGCGCGATGACGCCGCCGATGAAAAACGAGAGGATGCAGACCATCAGGAGGCTTGCGTTGCCGATCTCGAAGAACTGGTCGCTCACCTTCTGGCGTTGACGCCACGTCGCCGGCAGCGCCAGCAGCGTGCTCCAGAACAGGATGACCATTTCTCCGACGTTTTGAAACATGGCGGGGCTAAGGGTGGAAGGGGTTCAGCGGCTGTTTGGCCGCGGTCTCAGTCTTGTAGTGGCGTTCAGTTCCAATCATGGATGATCATGCCTGAGTTCCGCCTTCCCGCCAATTCATTTTTGCGGCTGGAAGAACCAGCGCGCTCGCTTGCCCTGGGCATCCTGCCGCTCCTGGTAAAGCCCGAAGAAGAGGGAGGTTTTCCTGCAGTCCGGCGTGGTTTCGCGCCGGTAGAGATTCCACAGCAGCGATTGGCTCGCCGCCCCGGTCCTGGGATTGCGCTCGGAACGCCAGAACGACCAGAGGGGCGAGTAATCCCGGTCAGCGCTCTTGTTGTTCGGCAGGTAGGGCTCCAGGAGAGCCAGAACCTGAAAGCGGGTGTTGCCGTTGAAATCGCGGCGCCAGGTGTAGAGCGGCCAGCAGTCAACCCGGTGCCGCGCAGCGCCCGTTTCGGTGTTCCGCTCTTTGGTGTCCGAATACAGGAAGAAGCAGATGCGTGTGCGTGTCCGGTCCAGGGGGGCGGACTGGAGATGGCTGTACTTGTAAACCGGCCACAGGTAGGAAATGTTCTCAAGGTAAGCATTGTGTCCGCGGCTGAAGAACGGGGACACGCGGGTCATGGTCTTGCCCTCGCCGCGGGCGATGACAACAAAAGGCCACGGCACCTCCCACTCACGGTACTTCTTCTCGCGGTCATCAATCCAGGAGAAGAACGGCCAGAGCACTGTGGTCGAGTCGCGCTGGGGCGAGCGCAGCAGGCTGTAAGCGGGGATCGAGCCCTGTATCCACTGGGGGTTGTCAGTGCCGATTCCCGCCTTTTGCTCGAAGTAAAACGGCCACAGCAGGAA
>JAPLUA010000266.1 GCA_026397855.1 Verrucomicrobiota bacterium
ATGGAACGCATACGTCCGGAACGATCGCCGGTGCCCGATTTGGCACAGCGACCGGATCCTCAATCCTGAACTATGCGGTGTTTGACAACCGGGGCTATATCGCCGGCGGCAACGGCCTGACCAACGCCTGGATCGGCCTTGCCGCGGCAATGGCCAATGCAGTTTCAAGCAACTTCTAATCCAGCAACTCATCCACGCGCACAAACCGGTAACCCTTCCCCCCCAGGTAATCGAGCAGCTCACCGAAGCGCGCGTGGAACTTGTCCACGCGGCCCGGCCCGGAGCCGATATGAACGAGCAGCAGGAAGCCGTTGAGCCCATGCGGATCCTTTCCTTCCCTGGCAACGATGCTGTCGAAGATTATCCTCGATGAGACGAAGTTCTTCCCGGCCTCGCCGGTGTAGTCCGCGTTTGAGCGCGTGCCGGGGGTGTAGTTCACCAGCGTTAGCCCCATCCCCCCGGCCCAGTCCACGATCTCCCGGTTGTAATGCTCGTAGGGCGGAAGGAAATAGGGAATCTGTGAGCCCTTCACCCCGAAGCGCTCGATCTTCCTCAAGTTGCTCTCCAGGTCGGCCTGGAACTCGGCGCGGGTAACCAGGGTCTTTTTCGGCCCTTCCCACGGGCAGTAGAGCACATGCTTGTCGGAATGGGGGCCAAGATAGTGGCCTTCCGCGACGATACGCTGGATCAGCGGCCGGAATCCGGCGTTGGTCAGGAAATCACCCGTGAAGAAGAACGAGCCCTTGCCTTTGTGCTTGGCCAATTCGTTCAGGATCGTTTCGCCGCCTTCGGCATAACTGTGGCCGGTGAAAACGATGGCCAGCCTCCGGGACAAAGTCGGTCCACGGACGATGCCGCCCTCGCGTAATTCCACATCCTGCCGCCCGGGAGCCCGGCCGGCACCCCTTCCATCCGTGGCGGGCTGTCCGAAGGCCGTCATTCCAAAGCATGCAATCACAACCGGCAAAACCGCGATACGCCGAGATTTGTTCACAGCGCGCGGATTGTGGCGCCGGAAGGAGCCAGAAGGCAAGCGAGAGATGGATCCTTTTCCCGTTTCACCGCCAGAAGTAATGCCACTGGTAGCCCAGGTCCTTGCCCTGATTTGCCTCCAGCTTGAGCTTCCAGGTGGCCCGACCGATGCCGTTGAAGTAATTCCACCAGTGCGGCCAGCCATACCAGCCCCACCAGTGGGGATAATCCCCGCTGGTGAAATATTCACTGTTCTCGAACACATTGATCTGTTCGACCTTGCCGTTCGCGTCGGCGCTGTCGGCGCCGCCGAGCACGTAGCGGGTGATTTCCAGCTCCGCCGGCTGTGCGCGGTGGCTGGTCACGGTGATCTTGCCAGCCAGGTCAATCCGCGTATAGCGGTTGCCGTTCTCCTCTACGGAATTGGGGGTGCGCCTGGTTTCGGTGTCGCCCTTCTTCACCTGGAAATCCACTGCCGTGGTGATGGGCAGGTCCACGCTCGCCCCTGTCGAGGCGTAGGTCATCAGGCCCTGCGCCAGCACCCGCCCCTGCCGGATGATGAGGGCGGGGGCCGTCGTCAGGGGATACTTGCTGCTGTTGGTCAGCCGGATCTTGTGCATGACCTTCGGCGTGCTGAACAGGCGTGCCAACTCGCGCTGCTGCTCGTTGTTCAGGTTGGCGCGGACCTCGGGCGGCGGGCCGTAAGGCAGCTCCAGGGTAAAGACGTCCTTGTAGGGCAGCGTGAATTCGGCCACCGCCAGCACCATGCGCTCGCCGCGCTTCAGCGTCAGATGGGGCACGGTGAACATGAACAGATCCTCGCTCTTCCCGGCCTCCCCGATTTCGGGGCCCAGCTCGCCTGGCAGGGCCGCGGCGGGCGCCGCGCGATATTCGCTCATGCGCGTGACCTGCTGCGACATGATGGCGTTGCTGAACTGCGACGCCAGCGGGCTGTTGCGGCTGCCGGTGTCGGTTTGGAAATAGGGCGACAACTGGGCCAGATTCTGCTGCAGGGCCATCGGGTCAATGGTATCCTTGAAGGCAAAGGTCGGCACGCCGATGACCAGGTTGACCGACACGTCCTCCAGGTCCGCCAGCTCATTGACCAGCGTCGCCTGCAGCTTTACGGAGGCCTGGCCGGCGCCGTCCATTTCGACCTTGTAGCCCGGGATCCAGCGTACCCCCTTTTGCAGATAGAACAGGCCCACGCTCGCGGTCTTCGCCGGCCCGGCATTGCCCCAGTCGAGCTTCAGGCGCAGCAGGTTGCGAAACTCCTCGCTGGCGGCGGCGGCCTTGTGCTCGTGCGTGAAGGTAACTTCCTGGATGCGATCGAGCGCGAGCGCCTTCACCCCTTCGGTGGTCTTGAGCAGGATCAGGTTTCCCTTCTCGGGCAGCTTCTCGCCCGAATTCGGGGGGCTGGTCGCCGCCAGTTCTTCCGCGCTGCGCGCGGGCAGGCCGAGGATGGTGGCCACGTAACGGCTCCCGCCCGTTTCGGCGATGATGGCTTCGGCGCCGGGGTTGGCTTCGAGCAGTTCGCGCAAGTTCAGTGCGCTGCGCTGCACCAGCACGCGCTTCTGGCTGGCCACCACGCTGGTCAGCCGGGCGCGCTTCTCCGCCGAATAGGGCCAAAAGGTCCCGATGATCGGCGCGGGCAGGTAGTCCATCACCACGTCGCCGCGGTCGTCGGTCGGCATTTCGCCTTCGTGCGCGACAAAGGCATGGCCGTCCTTGAACACGGTGATTTCCTTGATGGGCAGCTTGCCGAAGGTGCTCGGAGGAGCCGCCTTATCGGCCGCGAGAGTGGAGAGGGACAATACCTGCGCCAGGGCTATCACCGGCGCCATACAATAGTGGAGGCAGTTCATTTTCATGCCCCGAGGTTAGCGCAGCGTACGGCGCGGGTTGTCAGGCGCGCGTAAAGGTTCTGTAAAAGATTTGTTCGCGTGCTGCCGCCCGGCCAAACAATAGCCTGCCGGGGAACTGGGGAGAGACTTTTCCCCGGCCTCCTGCTAAGGTCTGCCGGATGAGTTCCCGACGAATCGTAGTGGCCGGCGGTGGCGCGGCCGGTTTCTTTGCAGCAATCACCTGCGCGCAGGCCGCGCCGGACGCCGAGGTTACCGTCCTTGAAAAGGGCCCGCAGTTCCTGTCCAAGGTCCGCATCTCGGGAGGCGGACGGTGCAATCTCACCCATGCCTGCTTCGAGCCGCGGGAGCTGGCCTCCTATTACCCGCGAGGCGGGCAGGCGCTGATTGCCCCGTTCAACACGTTTCAAGCCGCCGATACGGTGGCGTGGTTCGAGTCACGCGGGGTGAAGCTCAAGACCGAGAAGGACGGGCGCATGTTCCCCGCGACCAATTCATCCCAGACGGTGATTGACTGCCTCCTGGGCCAGGCCAGGTCGGCCGGCGTGAAGCTGGTTCTTAACTGCGGAGTTGAGGCCGCAACAAAGCGCCCGGAAGGTGGATTCGACCTGGCATTGTCCGGCGATGCCCCCCCGTCACCCGTCACCCGCCCCCCGTCACCCGTCACTTGCGATCGCCTGCTCCTGGCAACCGGCGGCTGCCGCGTCCCGGCCTTGGCACAATTGGCGGTCGAGCTCGGCCACACCTTGGTGCCGCCGGTGCCGTCGCTGTTCACCTTTCACCTCGAAACGCCCTGGGTGCGGAGACTGGCGGGGGTTTCCGTCGAGGCGGCCGAGGTTTCGGTGCCGGGGACAGGATTGCGCGAGCGCGGCGCGTTACTGCTGACGCACCGGGGCCTGAGCGGCCCGGCGATTCTGCGCCTGTCGGCCTGGGGAGCGCGCGAGTTGCACGGGCGCGACTACCGGTTCCCGCTCCAGGTGAATTGGCTGCCGCACCTGGGCACGGAAGCCCTCGCGGCTGCCCTCCAGTCGCGCCGCGATGCCCATCCGGCGCGGTTCGTGGTGAACGTTCCGCTGGCGCCCCTGACAGCCCGCCTCTGGGAGCAGCTCGTGCTGGCGGCGGGCATCCCCGGCGATACGCGCTGGGCCGCGCTTTCCCGGGCCGGTCGGCACGCGCTGGTCGAACAACTGCAGCGCACCGAACTGCCGGTGATGGGCAAGAGCCTCAACCAGGACGAGTTTGTCACCTGCGGGGGCGTGCGCCTGGGAGAGGTGAACTTCAAGACGATGGAGAGCCGCCTTTGCCCGGGCCTCTACTTCGCGGGCGAACTGCTGGACATGGATGGCCTCACCGGCGGCTTCAACTTCCAGGCGGCCTGGACCACCGGCTGGCTCGCCGGCCAGGCGCTGGCGCAGTAGCGGCGGGAGTCCCGGACCGAGGCGGAGTTTCGCACTCGACCGGGCCCTGGCGCCTGGCGCGTTAACTCAAATCAGATGGCTGGGCTAAATGATCTCATCCTTTCAGGATGAGCTTCTGCTGGAAATGTCCAAACTCCAGGGCCGACAAGAATGTCGGCGCTCCGCCGGATCCCCAACAACTCGCTAATGCGCTGCGCATGCCGGTCGGGGCGGAAAATAGACTGTTGGGGCGGGAACAAAAGGGGACGGAAAATAGACTTGCAATCCTGTGGAGCAGGAAGAAACTCGCGCAAAAGGCGACCACGTTGGTCGCGGGCAGGAAACCCAATGAGAACTAGCAAATGACTACTCTAAACTTCAACCCTCAGACTCTCTTTCGCACATTGCTTGGCGGCCTGGGATGCTCCGCCCTGTTGGCGCCACTCGCGGCAACGGCGGCCCTGGACTACGGGATCATGCATGGGAACACCCATCAGCAGGCGCAATGGCAGGCGGACCTGGCCGCCATGCCGGTGTATCAACTGCCGCCGGGCTATGCCGGCTCCCCCGGCTCCGTGAACCTGCTGCCCCACCTCCACGACGACCCGATCACGCGCGACCAGGGGGACACCGGCACTTGCTGGCTCTGGGGTTTCACCGCCGTCCTGTCCATTGACTACGATGTGCAGCGCGGCGACGCGCCCGCCCTGACGAACGGCCTCTCGGTCGAGTTCGCGGCCGCCAACCTCAGCTTCGTCAACTCCTCGCTCCAGAGTGGCGGCAGCCCCGAGACCTTTAAGCATTTCTACGAGGCGGTCGGCTTCGCCCTGCCCTGGACCAACGCCATATGGACCGATGGCAGCGGGTGCAACAAGACCCCGTCAGCCTGGATCACGACACAGCCCAACTGCCCGCTAAGCCAGGTGACGTTCACCCAGTTGCCCACCTGGACCAACGACCCGCAATTCGCCATTGCGACGATCAAGAGCGTGCTCGACGCCGGCAAGCCGCTCTGGTTCAACCTCTCGCTCGCCGACGAAACCGACTGGCGCATCTTCATGGCCTACTGGGGCAAGAGCAACCTGACCGAGGACGCCATCATTGACCTGGCTTACGGCGCCGGACACATGCTGGTCTTCGAACAAGGCGGCGGCAGTCACACGATGGCTTGCGTCGGTTACAACGACACCGATCCCAACCCCACCAACCACTACTGGATTATCCTCAACAGTTGGGGCACCGCGGGAGGCTTGCGCCCCAACGCCGTGTTTCACATGGCCATGAACACGCAATACGACGCCAGCATCACCAATAGCATGAAGCCCTATCCCATGTTCGTGTTTGGCATCATGGACACGGTCTGGAGTGACAAGGTTCACAAAGGCGTCGCCTCGCTCGCCGTGAACCTGCAGACCACCAACCCCGGCGCCAACACCATCCAAATCAGCGGCGCCTCCTTCGCTCCTGCCCTGGCGCCCACCAACGCCTACTCGGCAATTCTCACCTTCATGAAGCCTACCGACGACATCTTCCACTTCGATAACCAGGCGTTTTCCTGCGGCCCGGCCAACGGCACCTGGACCCGGGACACCAACGGCTTCCACTACCTGAGCAACGGTGGAGTTGTGCCCAGCCTGCAGTTGGACATCAACCCGGTGGCCTGCACATGGTCGTTCGTGGCCACCAAGGTCAGCGGCGCTCTGAACCGTTACATTGACAGCCATTATGGGCTGGCTTTCAATCTCGCCGTCCAACAGGTCTCGGACGGTGATTCGTCGGACCTGGGCCTCCGCGCCTTCGTGTATGACGAGCTGGTCAACGGCGGCTCCAGCCAATACACCTGGGCCGCGCCCGACTCGCCCTCTCTCTCCCTCAGCCTCAAGGGCACGCAGGGGGTGCTGCGCATCGCGGGCGAAACGGGCCGCACCTACCAGGTCCAGCAAGCCGGCGCGCTGGATGGAACCTGGTCCGTCCAAGCCACCGTGCCCATGACCCAGCCGGTCGAAGATGTGCCCCTGCCGGCGCCGGCCGATACGAACCGCTTCTGGCGCATCAAGGCCCGGTAAGCGGCTCCGCCCCAATCTTTCAAACGTCACCGCAACATCCTTGCCTTGCATGAAGAAAAACACCTCCGCCCGGTTAGTCCTTGCCGCCGTTGCGCTCGTTGCCCTGACCTGCGCGCTACCCGCACAGACCATCACCATCAACGCCCCCACCAACAACGCGGTGGTGCCGGTCGGCACCACCTGCGCCATCACCTGGACCTCTACCTTGCCCCCCGGCACACCGCTGAACATTAGCATTGATGTGCCTAACACCAGCGCCCAGCCGGTTGCCGGGTGCATCCCCGTTGAAGCCGGACAATACCAGTGGCTGGTCCCCTGGGCCACCAAGGCCGGCACCAACTGCCAGGTCAAGATCGCGATTCAAGGCAGCGGCGACTATAAGTACGGGACGAACCATTTCACCCTGGCGCCCAATCTGCAACCGGCGCTCCTGCTTCACGCCCCGGCCGGCGGCGAACAATGGCCGGTGGGCGCCACGCGCTCGGTCTCGTGGGAACCGCACAACCTTGCTGGCACCCTGACTCTGAACCTCCTGCAGGGGACCAACGTCGTGGATACCGTCAGCGGCATACCGGTCGCCAGCAATCGGGTCGCCTATGCGCTGCCGGCTGGATTGGCTGCCGGCCAGGATTACACGGTGCGGCTCACCAGTGACACCGCGCCCTCGGCCACCGCCGCCAGCCCGCCGTTCAGTGTCACCTTGCAGATGCCCGCTCCCCGCAAGTGGACCATGCTGTTCTATTTCGACGCCGCCGCCTTTATGTTGGAGGCGAACACCCTTCAGAGCTTCCTGGACCTTGGGACCATTGCACCCTCAACCAACATCAATTACGTCTGCCAATATGCCCGCTCGCCGGATTACATATCGAATTACGCAACCAACTACCCGTGGTGGGGTGTCAACCGGTACATCATCCAGCCGGGCATCACTCCCGCCACCTCCAACGCCGTGCAGAACCTGGGCAACCTCGCCATGTGCTCCCCGGATACCCTGACCGACTTCATCAATTGGGCGGTGGAGAACTACCCGGCCCAGAACTACTTCCTGATCCTTTCCGATCATGGCGACGGCTGGGACGAAGGGCTGCTGCTGGACGAAGTCAACGGGCGCCACGAGATGTCCACCCGGCAGCTTGAACAGGCATTGAAGGCCGCCGACGCCCCCATGACTATCCTGGGCCTCGACATGTGCGTGGAAGCAGATACCGAGGTCGCTTATCAGCTCCGCAACAGCGGCCCGCAAATCCTGATCGCCTCCCAGTTCAAGGAATCCCGGAACTGGCCCTACCACACCGTCTTCCAGCAACTCCAGGACAAGCTGCCCTACGACAGCCTGACCTTGGATGGGCTGGCGACGCTCTTCTGCCAGGCCTTTGTGGACTCGCATTCCGGCCCCATGGATTCTGGCACGCTCGGCGCTTTCCGGCTCAACCAAATGGATGCGCTGACGGCGTCGGTGGCGGGTTTCGCCGATACCATGGCCACCAATTACGAAGACACGGTGTCGGTCCGTCACCAGGCCGGCGCGGTCTCGGCAGCCCTCAACAATGCCATCATCTACTGTGCCCGGACCAAGGTGCTCCAGCAGCAGGTGTTCGGGCTGAACATCTATTTCCCGACGTTGCCCCCTCCCAAAACGAACTATGCCACGTCGGCGGTCGTGGACTTCGGCGTGGATTCTCACTGGGCGACCTTCTTAACCGCCTACTTCCAGAACATGACCAATACCTGGATCGGCGATGCCCGGGCCGCCTGCTCACAGGACGATACCACGATGGACCTTTCCTGGTTCTGCCAGCTCATCAACCCGGCCACGAACGCCGTCAGACTTGCCCTGGTGGTGGTCGGGAATGGCGGCACCACCCCTTCCGGCAATAACCTGATCTTCACCAACGGCCAGACCCTCGACCTCCGGGCCATCCCGATCCAGGACCCGCAATTCGGCACCAATTACTTCGTCCACTGGCTGGCCAAGGCCAATGCCGTCATCGCCGACAACTCGGCCGAGCAGACCACCGTGCAGCTGACCGGCGATGCCTTGATCGTCGCCTACTTCGCCACCAACAAGAACAGCTTCGTGGTGAACTTCGTCACCGAGGGCAACGGCAGCCTGGCCGACACCAACTTCATGGATTTGACCGGCCCCAACAGCCTTACCCAGGTGATTGCGTCGGGCGGCGACGGCTCCCCCGTGGTGGCTGTGCCTGACCCGGGCTACGTCTTCGCCGGCTGGGGCGGAGACTGCGCGTCTGCGGCCAATCCGCTGGCCATTACCAACGTGCAGATGGACATGACCGTCATTGCCTACTTCTGGCCGGCCCCGCCGACCCTTTCCGTCCAGAAGGACGGGGCGTCGCTCACCCTCACGTGGTCCGCAGACGCCACCGGCTATCTGCTGGAGTCTTCAGGCAACATCGCCGGCAGCCCGTGGACCGCCGTGCCGAACGTCACAACCAATTCGATAACCCTGCCCATCAGCAACACCAACCAGTTCTTCCGCCTCAGCGCCACTGCCAACCGGTAGAATTGAAGGACTGACTTGCCTTGAGGCGACGGTTCTACTCCACCAACCCGGACCGCAAACGGTCCAGCCGTCGAGGCTGCCGCCCTCGAAGCCCGGGTTGTTCAGCCCCTTGACCGACAGCAGGTCCAGGCGGGCATCGTCAAAGTTGGCCGAGCCTACAGCCCGGACGTGTTGTCCTGTCCGGTATAGCGCCCCCAGGACAGTTTCCATGACCCCAACGACCCAAGCTCAGCGACGGCGGCCACGAGGCGCGCGGATTGGAACGGGAGTGCGATGCCGCCGTTCGCTGGAGCGCATG